>JAHFIV010000040.1 GCA_023246225.1 bacterium | reverse complement strand
TCTTCAGCGTTTTCGTCCTCCTTATCACCCATGTTGGGAAACTTTGCGTCGTAGTCGTCGGTATTTTTTGGATTTGTTTCGCGAACTCACCGAGCTCATCCTTTAGCCGCTTTTCCTCCGCAAGGAGGCCTTCTTCCATTTCTTTTATCAATGTTTGATTCATAGGTGGTCTGTTGGGACCGTAAACGATTTTCATCACTGTACATTTTTTCACCTTAATTGGCAAATATGCGATCCCCCTCTTTGTCATTCCGGCCTCCGAGCCGGAATCCAGAATCGTAAAATCAAATGTATTCACGTTTGGTCTTTTTTTATGTTCTGGATTCCGGGTCACGGCCCGGAATGACAATAGTAGGGGGTCGGAATGACAATAGTAAGGGTCGGAATCCAAAAAAAAAGAAGCCCGCACGAGTTCGTGGGGCCTTCGTTATTATTCGTAGATCGCGGCAGGACGACAAGCTTCGAAGTCGTAGTCGAGCCAGAATTCGCGGTAGCGCCATTGCCTGCCGTTCCAGAGCAAACACATGACATGTCGGCGTTCACGATCATTGCGAAGAACTGTGCCCATGAAGTTTACCCACGTCCCTTTCCAAGATTCTGGAATGAGATGTGGATTCTCGTAGAGGGTCTGACCGACCTTCGCATCAAGAACCAGACTTTTCGCGTTCTTGAGCTGGGTGAGAAATTCTTCCCCGCCTACGATTGCCCCACCGACTTCGAGGCTGGGCTTGAGTACGATTCTTGCGAGATCGACTTCGGTGAGCGCGAGACTTTCCGAGTTGTTTTGCTCCGCACCGATGAGACCCGTACCATTCCAAGGTCCTCGCCAGATCGACCAACCTGCGCCGAGGAGCGCGACGGGGTTGAATGGGGTGGAACGATCGATGCGGATGATCTGACTTTGTGTACTCAAGACGCCTCCTTTTGTTTAAGGAACCTCTGGAAAACTATATTCCGAAGCGGGAAACGAGATATTTTTTCTGCACGATTCGATGACGCGCCACAAACGATATGGCTATATCGTTGAGGACGCGGCGTCGAATCGTGTGGGAAAAATAGCCGTTTCTTGCCGGAAGAGAGTTTCTCAGAGGTTCCTTAAGTATATGTAGAGTTAACCACGCGAATCGCATGGTGTACATATTGCAATGGTGGATCCCGGGTTGCGATCCGCTAGGCGGATCACGCCCGGGATGACCGGCGAAAAAGGTAAATGCCGGTCAAATAGAAAACGGCGCAAGAAGTTTTGGCCAAGGAATAAAATCCTGCCTCACTTGCGCCGTAAAGGCCTCTTGGAAGGTGTTTGTTAACGGGTGTAATATTTCAGCTCCTTACGAGAGAAGCGGAAGTAGTACACCCGAACGAACAACACAGCCAAGGGCAAAAGAACAAGATCCCCTCTACCATTCCCCGGTAGTCACCCTCGCGACCCCGAAGGATCAATTGAGGGATACCGATTGCCCTTTTTGAATTTTTGTTTTTGTTTCAAAGCGACAAAGGAGTAGTAAAGAAGAGAGAAACGACCCCAAATGAATAACTTCGGGTGATTTCTCTGCAATGAAAGGAACTTCACACTCGTACTGACAGTATACCAGTTTTTGAGGCGATGGTCAATCAGAGATGAAGAGAAAAAAATAGCCATTCTTAGCGAAAAACGGCAGCCTTTTTATTTTATCCACAGTTTTTTGAACAATTTTATTGTTCACTGTTTTCCCCAGGGTCACTTTTTATCCACAATACCCTCATGATATCCACACAAAATCACGATGTTATCCCCAAGAAGATCCGCCTTAAGGCTCTTTTCCTTTAGAAAGTGGATAACTTTATCCACAAGTGGTTGAGAAGAAAGAAACATCTCTGGAATATGCATGATAAGTGAACTCTCTGAGTGGAGTTGAGGACAGCCTGAAATATCCTCTGGTTTGTTGTGGGGTGTATCTAAAAGCGCGATGTTGGTAGTGAGGTAGGACCCACGATTCTTGTCCGGAGCGATGATCAGCTCTCTTGTGGGGCGCTCCATGGAAAATGACATTGCACCAGCGATCGAGGTGTCTTGCCACGTGGGATACGGAGTATCCTTTACGTTGGCTTTGCGTGGGCTGAAGTGGTATCGATCACGATTTACGATAAGCTCGAGCGCAGTATCGTTGTCGGGCATCACAAACGGTTGATGCTCTGGCCAGGCCACCGATGTGTATTTTTCGATCATCGGTGCGAGTTTTTTGACCGGCAACGTAGGAAAGTGAAGCAGTATCGAAACTTCGCCGGTGTCGGCGTTGGGGAACAGGGACATTTGGACGGGAGTGGCGGGGAGTGCGGGAGCTGTACCTGCGGTAGACCGTTCTCCAAGGAGCATGGTCAGCGGATCAAAAGAAGGTTTTGCTTCGGAGATCACCGCGGCCGCGATCGATGCGTTGGGAGGTGGAAAAGAAAATGTGCTTGGAGAAACGTGAAAGCCAAGTGGATAGGACAAGGCGGCAACTCGCACTGGCACTATCACCGCTTTCGTCAGAAGGTCAGTTTGTGTGATACCAGCAACGAGCGGCTCGGTGCTGAGCGTGTCCAAAAGCGATTGTCCTACAAAAGCTTGAAAGGTTGAGATGCTGCGCATCGTCCACAGCGCACGTGCTGTAGGCGTGTCGTCAGCAAGTGATGCGTGAGTTTCTGCGGCTGTGCGTGCGGCGAGCGCGCCGTCTCCGAGGACGTACGTCGTTGGTCCCAGTTGTACAGCGAGTCGTGCGGCGAGCGCGCGCTGCTCTTCCACACTTGGTTGTCGCAGCACGCTCCAACCGAGTAACACCATGTCATTCGACGAACCGTCGTCACTCACCACCCTGAACATCGCCACTTCGTGAGGGTGCAGCTCTGTAGGAACGCTCATCAGCGCATCGGCTAAGTATTTTGCACTCGACCCTCCACCATGCAGGTAGAGTACTGTTTTCGCAGGAACAAATTGAAGGAGCGAGTCTTTTCTTCCGAACACTGTAGATGTTGCGAGAAAAAGAAGAACGGTGAGTGGAATGAGAAGTACGAAAAAGAGGATGGCGAACATTTCGCCACCCTTCTTTTTGCGCTCCACATTTTTTGCGTAGTCGCGCATCGTACAACGTCCTGCGTTAGAGGCTCCTTAGGGCATTCGTCGTGGACCGCTTCCACCGTTACCAGCTCCTGGTGGAGGAGTCTGTGTGATACCGAGGTCCTGACACGCGCGCTTGTAGGATAAGTTCACTCGGCCGAGTTCATCGATCTCGCTCACTTTGACAGGGATCACGTCGCCGACTTTTACGATGTCGGTTACTTTTCCAACACGCCATGGTGCAAGCTCAGAGATGTGCACGAGCCCTTCTTGACCCGGGAGCACTTCGACGAACGCGCCGAAATCCATGATGCGCGTCACTTTTCCTTCCTTGAAAAGTTCGCCCGCCTTCAGTTCGCGCGTAAGATCGCTCACCCATTGTGCAGCCTTATCGAGACCTGCTTTGTTCACCGAACAGATCGTGACCGTTCCATCATTTTCAACATCGATACTCACGCCAGTTTCTTCGATGATCTTGTTGATCATCTTTCCACCCGGACCGATCACGTTGCGGATCAATTCAGGATTGATCTTTATCGTCACGATGCGAGGTGCATATGGCGAAAGTTCTGCGCGAGGAGCAGCGATGCAAGCGTTCATGACATCAAGAATTTTGAGTCGCGCGTCGCGACCTTGCTGCAAAGTTTCTTCAACAATTTTTGGAATCAGCCCCTTTGTTTTCGTGTCGAGTTGGATCGTGGTGATACCGACGCTCGTGCCGCCAATTTTGAAATCCATGCCACCATCGCCATCTTCTAAATCTTGAAGGTCAGTAAGAACTTTGTATGCGCCAGTTTTTTCATCAGACGCGAGACCCATCGCAATTCCTGCGACCGGGCGAGTGATCGGCACGCCCGCATCCATGAGCGCGAGCGACGATCCGCAAATCGAACCTTGCGAACTCGAACCGTTCGAAGAAAGACATTCTGAGACCACGCGAATCACGTAAGGAAATTTTTCTTTTTCTGGAAGTACGGGCATGAGCGCGCGTTCCGCAAGTCCACCATGACCGATTTCGCGTCGGCCTGTAAAACCGATGCGACCGGTTTCACCGACAGAGTACGGAGGAAAATTGTAGTGATGCATGTAGCGCTTTTTTCCAGTCTCCTCCATGCCGTCGAGAATCTGCGCGTCCGAAGGTGCGCCGAGCGTCACGAAGGAGAGGATCTGTGTTTCCCCGCGAGAAAACAAACCGGTGCCGTGTGTGCGTGGCAACAGACCGACTTCCGCAGTCAGCGCGCGTACATCGGTGAGCGAACGACCATCAACGCGCTGTCCGCGTTCAAGAATCGCGCGTGACACCGCAGCTTCCATTAAATCATCGCACGCATCGATCGCGACTTCGCGCTGTTCTTCAGTGAGTCCTTCTGAAGTGAGTTTGGCGTCCAGTTCTTTTTTAAGCGCAGACATCGCCTCTTTGCGTTCTCCTTTTGTCGGTTTTGGACCGGAGAATATCGCAGCAGGCATCCGTTCATCGAGGAACGTTTGCGCCTTCATTGCGAGCATTTCGTGCTCCTTTTTTTGCTCCGCAGTTTCTTCTGGTTTGCCGCTGAGCGATGTCGCGCTACGTTTTGGTTTCCCGACCGCAGCAGCGACTTCGTTGATGAGCGCGATCACCTCGCGAAGATGTTTTTGTCCGAACATGATCGCTTCGTACATCTCTTTTTCTGGAACTTCTTTCGCATTCGCTTCGATCATGAGCGCCTTTTCTGGTGTGCCAGCGACAACGACATCGAGATCGCTCTTTGCGCGTGCTTCAAATGATGGGTTGATCACCAACTCACCACCGATGCGACCAACGCGAATACCGCCGATCGGACCTTCCCAGGGGATGTCGGACATTTGCAGCGCGCACGACGCAGCAACGAGCGACGGAATGTCAGTGTCGTTTTCGAGATCTGCGCAGAGACACTCGATCACCACCTGCACATCGTGACGCACGCCGTACGGAAACAGCGGACGGATCGATCGGTCGATCATGCGACCGGTCATCACCGCCTCGTCGGTCGGACGACCTTCGCGTTTAATGAACCGCGAACTTTTAATTTTTCCTGCCGCGTACAATTTTTCTTCGTACTCAACAGAGAGTGGGAAGAAATCGACGCTCTCTCGCGCTTTTGGCGCGAGTGTTGCGGTGGCGAGCACAACGGTATCGCCGTAACGGACAGTGCAGGCGCCGTTTGCCTGGCCGGCGAGCTTGCCGGTTTCAATAGTGAGGGTTTTGCCACCCCACTGGGTCTCGAAGCGTTTCGCTTCCATAATGAAGAGGTCGGCGTTGGTGAGTCGTCCGAAGGCTCAAGACCGATGAAACGCTCAATGGCGTGTCGTGGTCTCCATGTCTTCGGGCGAAATCTACGCGCGACTATTAAGAATTTTTTTGTGGCCGCACTTTATAGCTTAGGTTACTAAGATACAAAATGCGGCCACAAAGTATTATCCGAGATCTAAATCGTCTGAAGTATTTTTACCGGTTTCTTTTTCCCCGCGAGGTGTGCGCGTGCGTCGTGCGCCAGGATTGCGTTTCATTCCCGGAGCTGGTGGTTTGATCAGAAACTTTTCTTTGTCTTTCGAGAGATCGGTGAAATCATCAACCGCTTCGACGAGTTTCGTTGACGTGGTTTCACGAAATGCGATCACTTCTACTTGGCGACCGTGATGTTTGAGATACTCCACGAGCTCCACGAAATCGCCGTCGCCAGAAACGAGCACGATCACATCAAGAATTTCGCCGATGCGAATCGCATCCACCGCGATACCGACATCCCAATCCGCTTTTTTTGCGCCGGAATCGAACACTTGCACCGGGCGTTCTTTGATTTCGAGTCCGCGCTGGAACAACGCTTCGAAAAACGGTTGCTCTTCACCGGTTGCTTTCACCACGTAGGCGAGTGCGCGGATCAGTTGGCGATCAGCGACCGCGGCTTCGAGAATGGCGCCGAAATCGACTTTTGAGTTATACAGGTGCCGAGCCGAGTAGTACATGTTTTGCACGTCGATGAAAACGCCGACGCGTTGATCCTTATGTTTGATCATAAAAGGGGATTTTTAAAAAAGGTGGTTGGTTGAAGTTGAGAAAAAACGCGAGAACGCCGGGACGGCCCGGCGTTCTGGGTTAGTTACGCGGCAATTTTGAGCTTTTCGGCGAGCTCGACATACGCCTTTCCATCTTCTCGTTTGAGATATTTGAGCAGGCGGCGGCGTTCGCTCACTTTGCGCATCAGACCCCTTCGGGAGGAGAAATCTTTTTTATGAGAGAGAAGGTGGCCGGAAAGGTCCTTAATCTCAGAGGTAAGAATGGCGATTTGGACCTGGGGGGAACCGGTGTCCTTATCGTGGGTCTTAAACTTTTCGATGATCTTCTCTTTTTGCTTCTTATCCAGCATATCTGATCCGCATTTGCGGAGGGTAAGCGAGCCATCCAGCCTTAAGCCAGATAGTCGTACTAAGTTACCTGTCGATCCTAACAGAGGTGAGGTTTTAAGGCAAGCCACGTCACTCGCGAGCGACGTGGCAAGGGACCTCGATCGCGACCAACGTCCCAAGACCCTTCCTTATATATAAGGGAATAGCATATATAAGAAAACAGCGCCCGGGTTAAGCGGGCGCTGCAGCGAAGAGTTCGAGGATCCTTTTTCGGATCGTTTCCGGTTTCGTAGCGATCGGGAAGCAAAGTTGTGGCACTTTCGGGTGCCGCACCTTCGATTCGTTCCAGCTATGAAAAGAGATGGTTACACCGAAGTGGATCTCTCGGCGAATGCCGTCCACCGCCTTTGCGACCATGAAGTCTTTTCCTTCGCAGTCTTCGCTCGAGTTAGGCGCGTGACGAAGGAAGTCGTCGATGTCGCCAGCCTCCTGCATCTTGGTGAGGTGGCCGACCATGGCCTCTTCGAAGTCGCGACCATAGCGACCGAACCTCTCCGATCGTCGTCCCCGCGCTTCCTCCCGAACACGTGAATTTCTCCAGCCCATCAAGCCTCCTTTCATGAGAAGACCGATTTTTATATCATGAACACTCCTCGGTGTCAATGTGGCGTGTGATCGCCTGAATATTTTAGAGAATTGACACCGTTCTTTGTGCGTCGCATGATGATGTGTTGTTCCTTTAGGAGGTCACACGATGTGCACGCTCATTCTCATCAGAAAAATGTTGTCGGAGTACCCGCTCATCGTCGCTGCGAATCGGGATGAGAAGCTCGCTCGTCCTGCCGTTTCGCCTGCGATTATTCATCACGAACCAACGATTTACGCCCCGCTCGATCTTGAGCGGATGGGTACGTGGATCGGCGTGTCAGATCGTGGGTTGTTCGTCGGTATCACCAATCGTGATGACATCGTATCGCAGCAAGGTCGCGTGAGTCGCGGCGAGCTCGTGACGCGCGCGCTGCTTGCGCGTGATGCAGAACATGCGAAGGATTGCATCATGAAAAATGCTGCCGAGCAGTACAACGGTTTTCAACTGCTCATTGCAGATCGTCGAGACGCTTTCGTTATTCGCGGTGATGGCGCGCGGTTCGAACTTCATTCGATCGTGAACGAACGCGTGATCGTGCTCACTTCGCGTGCGACGACGTTTCCCGATAACTCTTCGCGGGCAAAAAAGATTCGTGAACACATTCGATTTCGTGACCGTTATCACGCGGCAACTCCGCGCACATTGGATCGTGTGCTTTCGCTGCACGAGTACCGCGATCCATACGGCTCTGTGTGTGTACACAAAACCGGAGTCGAATACGGTACGCGTTCTTCCACCATCGTGAGGTTGAACAGCGTCACGAAAGGATTCGACGTGTGGCATCGTGAAGGTCGCGCATGCGCCGGCCATTTCGGTGAACCTTTTCATCTTCCGATCGTGTAGCGTTGTCATTCCGACCCCCGCTCTTGTCATTCCGGCCCCCGAGCCGGAATCCAGAATCATAAAGCCAAACAATTTCCGTTTGGCCTTTTTATTTTTCTAGATTCCGGATCAAGTCCGGAATGACAGAGGGGGGTCGGAATGACAGAGCGGAGCGGAACAAAAAAATCCGTCCCGCAGAAGTGCGGAACGGACCGATCGTTTATCTGATCATGATGTCCCAACGCACGCGAAGTGTGGTTGGTGCGTGGAGCGTGAGTGCGCCAGCGTTCACATCACCTGTTGCGGTGACACGTACACGGACCGTGCTTTTCGACACTTGATCGGTGCGCCAGCAACGCGAGCAGGATGCGAGGTCTTCTTCGTTCACTGCTTGAACGCTGTCTGTTGGTGCAGCAAACGTTCCTGCGCCGAACGACGCAGAGAGCGTCGCTCCGTCCACGAGCGTCGTTGTTGCGAACGCCGCACTGCTCGCGAGAGCAACGCGTGCATCGAGCACGTCCGTACGAGCACGCATGTCGATGACCGACGGGTCGGTCGACGGCGCGAGCGTTTGCACATCAGAGGAGAGCATCGCGATGATGCTTCCTGCGCGTTGATACAGCGGGATGATACCGAGCGGCGCGTCACGCATCATGCGCGCGCCACCACTGACCGCATCACCGGTCCACCAATCGAACCAAACGCCGGGCGGGAGCCAGAATTCGCGCGTCGTCGCACCGCGTCGCACCACCGGCGCAACGTAGAGTGACGGGCCGAACCAGTATTCGTGCGTCGTTTCCCACGCCTCCGGTTCTCGCGGTGACATGAGCAGCGGATGGCGGATCACCGGCATCCCGGTGAGGGTCGCCTCCTGCGCCGCACTATAGATGTAGGGGAACAGCCGCGTATGCAGGCGTGCGTAAGCGCCGTAGACCGCGACTGTTTCGTCGTCGCTCCAGAGCGTCCACTTTTTTCCGCCGCCGGTCGCACCTGCGCACGCGTTTTCGTCATGCATGTCCGAGGACAGCGCGCCGAACTCCGCCCAACGCAGGTACACTTCCTTGTCCGCCGGGGGATCGTTCAGACAGGTGAACCCGCTGATGTCGCTTCCCCAAAACGGAATGCCGGAGAGTCCCGCGCCGATCCCCGAACGCACCTGCGCCGGAAGACCGCGCGCGTCATCGAAACTCGCGGACGGATCGCCGGACCATGCGAGCGACGTCGTCGCTTGCGTGCCGGTGTACCCGCTGCGCGTGAAGATCATGAAATCGTTTCCGCGTACGCGACGGAGGTAGTCGTACGTCGCGTGTTGCAGCAGGAGCGGGTAGAGGTTGTGCGCTTCGAATCCCGTTTTGCCGTCGTGCATGCGCGCGTGTTGCGGGAGGTACTCGCCGAAGTCGAGCATCCATCCGTCATAGCCGAGGTCGAGCGCACCTTGCAACTTTTCCTGGTACCACGCGGTCGCGGCGGGATTCGTGAAATCGATCGTCGCGACTCGTCCACTTCCACCAGAGACCATGAACGTGTCGAACTCTCGTCCGTCGTCCAGATGAACGAACACATCACGTGCGCGACCTTCTGCGAGAAGCGACGCTGCCTCGGGAACTTCTAGTGACACGTGGCCGTTGAAGTAGCCGATCGCTTTGTATCCGAGCGCGTGAAGTCGCGTGGTCCATGCAGCGAGCGCCTCCTCACGACCGCGCTGACTCGCGTTCGGAAGAAAGTGCGTGGTGTCATCGATCATCGTTGTCGGTACGCCGCGCGTGCGGAGCGCCTCCTCTTCGGGGACGCCGTTCACCATGGAGCCGGGATCGACGCGACGCCTGGGACCGAACACCCACGGTGCCGGAAGCTCTGCGCGACCGACTCGTGCGGTGAACGCTGCGAGCGTTGCGCGCGGATCGTCGTGCACGAACACGCGATACTTCAGACGCGGTTCTTCTGCGGTGATGCGCCAGCGATATTTGTCGCTCGCGCCGAGATCGAACTCCGTGCGGTACGTCGTCTCCATCCAGAGACCGTATCCGTGCGACGAGATGACGAACGGAATCGGAAGATGCGTCATCCCCGGTCCGTTCGGTGCGGGATTTGTCGCGCTCGGTGCGGCGCGTTCGCCACCACCGATGCCGCCTTCCTCGGTCCAGCACTGATAGCGC
>JAHFIV010000039.1 GCA_023246225.1 bacterium | reverse complement strand
TAGAGTAGTAACCACGCGGTAGGTCGACGCTTGATATTAGTTTTGGTGGCGTTGCGCCCGGTTGTTTTTGGAAAAGTAATGTATAGTGAAGACGTTTTTCAGCCGCATTTGTGAGTCGTCCGTATAAAGCGGCGAGCTGGCCGTTGTCTGCGCTCGTGGAGAGTTCAGCGGTTCCCGGCGGAAGTTGATACACCAGAGTTACGTCACTCGTCTCTCCTGGATCGGTTTGAATCCAGTTTGCAAAAACCATTTTTCCGCTTTCTTCATAGACGAGCGTTCCAGAATCTCGATCGATGTTCGTTGTTTTTTCTTGTGTTGCAACGGATGGATCATCTTCAAGGCCCTGTTCAGCCATTTTGAACATCTTTGGATCTGGTGGTGTAAATCCGCTCGCAGAAACAAGCACGCTGCCCTTCGGCACGTACGTGCGCATAAAATCCACATTTCTGACCCCGCTAAACAGCGCACCTTTTTGTCCGGTGTGCGTGCGTGAAAGTGAAAGTGTGACGGTCACTCCACCGTCCGGCAGAATTTTTGCAGAGTGATTCACGACGTCCTTCATCGCCAGATCGGTTTTTTGACCAGCGATGTTGGTGTGCACGATGTAAAGATAATCACCCGCAACCGATTTGATCATACCGTCCCATCCGCGCGCAACCACCTGCTCTTGTGTACTCGCATCCTTCGCCCAGAAAAGCAATTCTTTTTCACCGAGCGCGCTGTCGAGTACTGTTGCAAGTCGGATGAATGTTTTTTCATCGGTGGCCATCACTCGCTCAAGTACTTTTGGCGCGAGGTCCGCGATGAATTTTTTTGGCTTGTTTTCTGTTTTGTCGTAATCCATCTCGACCGCCTTTTGCGTTTCATAGAAAAAGTTTTGCGCACTGATCGTTTTGCCATACTCGGGCATTTCAATCGGACCAGTGATTGCAAGTAATTTTTCCATGAACGTCGCAGTTATTGCGATCACGCCATCGACCGTTGGGCCACCACTTTTTTCGTAGAAGCGCGAAAGTGTCTCTGCTGATGTGGGGAAATCAGGGTACCAGTTCGCATCTTGAAACTGCCATCGTGGATTGATCAGGTGGAGAGGTTGCGGAGAATTCAGCTGTAGCGCGAGTTGACCCTTGAGGTCATAGGAACCACCACCAGGAATTTCCATTTTTACTCTGCCGCCATCGATATCAACGAGCGCAAAGCTGCCGATGAATCCACCGGTTGGCCGAAGCTCAGCGTTGTTTTGGAAGACAACGAGATATCGCCTTGGCCCGTCTTTGCCGAGAATCGCTTCAAGAGTTCCCGCAACAGCAACCGCGTTACTTACCGTATCGGTTAGTTTTGGGAGTTGTTCTTTGGCGAGCGCGATCTGCGAGCGGTATTCTTCCGGGACCGCGTTATCAGACACTTTGCTTATTGAGCGACTCGCAACCTGAAGATCAGGGAGCGCAGCGGCGAGTGTGGTACGAAGAAGGCGCAATTTTTCGATCGGATCTTTTGCGGCGGCCAGTGCGGTCATGCTCGCAGAAATTTTTTCTCCACCTTTCGCGATCGCTTCCCCCGCAGTGAGGAGCGGGCCAGCTGAAGCAAATGATGTGTGCACAGGTAGCACCTCGGTTGCGGAGGTGAGCACGGCACCAAGTGTACCGAACTCTTCTCGCGCAGCAGCAAAATCCTTTGTCGCCTCGCTAAAATTATCATCAGCAGTTTGAAAATCGTGCGCTTGCACCGCAACGCCCGCAGCCTTAAGAAGTGCAACCGCGTGCATGCTGCGATCGATTACATGCTCTTTTTCTGTGCGTAGTCCGCCGATAGTTGCGTACGCACTGAGCGGCAAAATAAATACGAGCGTTGCCCCGGCAAAACCGACCGCGCTTTTTTGAAAATTTTTGAGATTAAAAAATGTAAAGGTGAATCGCGGTGCATGCCTTTCTTTTCTTGGTTTGACACGTTGCATTGTCGTGATGATCGGCACGACAGGAAGAAGCGCAAACTTCGGTGTCACTTTTTGACGGCGAGGGATAGCGCGTAAAAGAAGCTCAATAGGACGTACAACCACCGTCCAAACGATCACTGCAACAAGATGGATCGCTGTGAGAACGGTGAGATCTGCGAGCGGGTGCTCGGTAAAAAATCGGACGACAGTTATTCGGAGCGCCTGCCACATCGTGAGCGCAGAGTGTGGTGGAAAATCCTTCCAGCCGTACTGGCGTATAGACACGGAGCGCCTGCGCAAATCGTGCAAATGAATCCGTTCATTCAGTGCGTGTTGTAGACGCGCAAAAATGCCGTGAGGAATTTTGGTGGCCGACGTTTCTGTTGTTGGTTGCGGTGGTTTTTGTGGTGGTTTGAGATTGAGAAGATGCGGTGACGGAGGAAGATGTCGCTCGCGAGGTGCGGCGATTTTTGTGATCGTTTGCGTTGTTCCTTTGCGGGGATTACGCATGAGAGTTCAAGGTATGCAGATAGATTGCATGTGTTTTTTCGCCACAGGATTCCCAGTCAAATTTTGCCGCGCGTTCGCGTCCTTTTGCGGTGAGGGTGCCCCGGAGGATTGGATCTGACGCGAGCACTTCGAGCGCGTCTGCAATTTTGAGAGGATCTTTCGGATCAAAGTACCGTGCAGCATCGCCAAGGATCTCTGGAAGACAACAGGTGTTTGATGCAGCGACCGGTAATCCTTTGGACATCGCTTCGAGCGGTGGAAGCCCGAAACCTTCGCAGAGTGAGGGGAAAACATACGACTCTGCGCGGGTGTAGAGGGCAGCGAGTTCTTCGTCGGTCGCGTGACCAAAGAACACCACGTCGTCACTTCGTTTTTTTGTAGCCGCCTCGGCTTGCAATCGTTTGTAGAAATAATCTGGTGATCCTACGAGGACAAGTCGATGCGCGGAGAACCCGCGTTTTTTGAATTCTGCGAACGCTTCGAGCAACGCGTCGAGATTTTTGTGTGGAAACGCGTTCCCGACGTACAGGATGAAAGGTTGCGGTACTGTTTCTACGCGCGGATGAGAAGTATTTTCTCCCTGAAAAGTGTTGCTACACGCTTCGTACGTGACGGTGATTTCGCGTTCTCGCATGAAAGAAAAACGTTTGCGAATTTCATTGCGGGTGTAGTTCGACACCGCAATCACTGCACGTGCCGATCGAAGTGCATGGGCAACGACCATGCGATACATGACAAATTTTATCCAATATCGCACGGGGCCGAGTGTTGTTGCGCGCGCTCGTGGATGGCTGAGCAGAATCAAATCGTGCACGGTCACGACGTGCGGTTGTAGGTAGAGCAAAGGGACGTTGAAATGCAGGAAGTGCATCAAGTCCAGTCGAAATTTACGCAACCAGAGCGGGTACAACACCTGTTCCTTCCATGTGTACCAAGGAAATTCGGCGAGAGCCTTGGTGAATCGCGGATTTTTTGGCGTGTACGAATTGAAATTGCTTTTTCGTAAAAAGATCACGTACTCGTTTTTCGTATCAAGACGTTCAAGTTGAGCGATCAGCTCACTCGTGTACCTCCCGAGGCCCTTGCCGATGGATCCGTAAAATCGCGCGTCAATTCCTATGCGCATGAGCGTCATTTACTAGCTAATCTTTGCGGAAAAATAGTACAAGGTCCGTACACTGATTATAACAGATCGAAGGAGCACATCGGGGCAAAGTTGTGCACAAGGGAAGCCATCGATTGTCTCAAGCGACTGTGTTGTAATTAGTTGGGGTAAATTTGGCTAAAATAAGCATAGGGGCCTCTGCAAAAGTATGTGCGGAATAGTGGGATACGTTGGATCGCGGCAAGCGCAGGATGTGCTGGTTGAGGGGCTGCGACGGTTGGAATACCGTGGATATGACTCCGCGGGTGTGGTGACTTTGCATGATGAAGATTTAAAAACCGTGAAAACGGTAGGGAAAGTAGCGGTACTCATGGACGCGCTTTCGCGCACGCCATTGCGAGGCACGGTGGGGATCGCGCACACGCGCTGGGCGACGCACGGTGAACCGACAAACGAAAATGCGCATCCGCACCTCGATTGTCGCGGGACGATCGCTGTCGTGCACAACGGCATTATAGAAAACTATGTCGTGCTGAAACGCGAGCTGGAATCGCGAGGCCATCAGTTTCGTTCAGAGACTGATACTGAAGTCGTGACGCATCTCATCGAGGAGTATGCGCAGTCGATGTCTTTTAGTGACGCATTTTTTGCGGCGATCGATCAGATTGTGGGGACTTTTGGCATCGCCGCGCTTTGCGTCACTGAACCGCGAAAGATTTTTGTTGCGCGACGGGGGAGTCCGCTCGTACTCGGCCTCGGCGTACATCGTGACGAATTTTTTATTGCATCGGATCCATCTGCAATTCTTACGTATACACGCGACGTCATTTATTTGGAGGATGATGAAGCGGCGATCGTTTCAGAGAACGGTGTAGAAACGTTTTCACTTGATCATTTGAAAAAAGAAAAACGTGTCGAGAAGATTGAGTGGTCCTTGGAGGAAATTGAGCGCGGAAGATTTCCGCATTTCATGCTCAAAGAAATTTTCGAACAACCAAAAGTTATCGTGGATGCGACGCGAGGTCGTTTGGATGCAAAGAACGGACAGTCGGTTCTCGGAGGACTGTCTGACGTTGCAGAGCGACTGCGCGATGTCGAGCGTCTCACCATCATCGCGTGCGGTTCCGCGCATCTCGCCGGAGCGATCGGCGAGTACATGCTCGAGGAATACGCGGGGATCCCCACAGAAATTGAAATCGGTTCGGAGTTCCGTTATCGACGACCGATCATCGATCCAAAACGTGAAGCAGTGATCGCGGTATCACAGAGTGGAGAAACTGCGGACACGATCGGTGCGCTGCGCGAGGCGAAAGGGAAGGGTGCGCTCGCGATCGGTCTCGTAAACGTCGTCGGATCAACAATTGCGCGCGAGACCGAGGCGGGGATATACACGCACGCAGGCCCAGAAATCGCGGTCGCTTCAACGAAGGCTTTTTTGGCTCAGTTGACGGTATTATCTTTGCTTACTGTTTTTCTCGGGCGACAACGATCGATGTCACAAGCGACGGGGCAACGGATCATCGAAGAGCTGGCCGTGTTACCGGAAAAAATTGAACGCATACTCGCACAGAACGATCGAATTAAAATTTTTGCAAAAAAATACGCACACTATTCCAGCGCATTATTTCTTGGAAGAAAATATAATGCGCCGGTTGCGCTCGAAGGCGCATTAAAATTAAAAGAGATCGCGTACGTGCACGCAGAAGGATACGCCGCCGGTGAGATGAAGCACGGCCCGATCGCGCTTCTCGATAAATCGTTCCCTGTTGTCGCGATTGTGACGAAAGATAGCGTGTATGAAAAAATGCGTTCGAATCTTGAGGAGGTTCGTGCGCGTAATGCACCGATCCTCGCACTTGCGAGCGAGGGGGATGATGAGATTCTTCGACTCACCGATGATGTGCTGTATGTGCCGCGCACTATTGAAATGCTTTCACCAATTTTGAACGTGATTCCGTTGCAATTATTCGCATATCACATGGCGGTGGCGCGCGGATTGGATCCTGACAGACCGAGAAATTTGGCAAAGTCAGTTACTGTTGAATAAGAATGCCAACGAAACCAACATTTTTTGAAGAGCGTGCACTTATCGCAAGAGGGATCACGATGATCGCCGGTGTTGATGAGGCGGGTTGCGGTTGTTGGGCGGGGCCCGTGTATGCCGGCGCGGTAATTTTACCGCTCGATTCACGGATTGGATTGGTGCGAGACTCCAAGATGTTATCGCACGCGCAACGCTTGCGTGTTGCGGCGCGCATTCGTGAAGAAGCGACTGCGTGGGCGGTCGGCACAGCGAGCGTTGAGGAGATCGATGCTTTAAACATTCGTCGCGCTGGCGCACTTGCGATGCGTCGCGCGATCGAATCACTTGTCGTGCAACCAGAATTTATTTTGATCGATGCTTTTAAAATTCCAGGACTCACCACTCCTTCAAAAAGTATCATTCGTGGGGACCAGAAAGTGAAATCGATCGCCGCTGCGTCGATTCTCGCAAAAGTTGCGCGTGATTTGCATATGGAAGAGCTCGATCAGCACTATCCCGGGTACGAATTTGTAGCGCATAAAGGCTACGGCACAAAAAAACACCAAGAAGCACTCACGCGACTCGGTCCCTGTGCTGCGCATCGTAAGTCTTATGCTCCGATACGAGCGATGCTTGATACTGTTTTCGTGACCGATTGATTGCGCTTTTTCTTTATCCGTCTGCCACACTTTTTATCATTCCGCCACATTGTTATTCCACCACCCCCCTCTTTTGTCATTCCGGGCTTGACCCGGAATCCAGAAACGTAAAAAAGGATCAAACAAAATCTGTTTGTTTATTTTGTTATGTGGATTCCGGCTCGGAGGCCGGAATGACAAAAAATGGGGTCCGGGATGACAAGGAGAGGTGGCCGGAATGACAATTGGTGGTGATTTTACTTGCGCAAGGAAGAAAAAATATCAGCGAGTTTTTTTGCGCTTGATTCCCAGGTAAATTTTTTTGCGCGTTCAAATCCTTTGGTTCGAAGATGTGCAGCGAGCGTCGGTTGTTCCGCGATCGCGTCCATCGCCGCGGCGAGCTCGGAGTGATCGTAAGGGTCAACGAGCAGCCCCGCGTCACCAACTATTTCGGCGAGCGATGTTGCATGACTCGCAATTACCGGAGTGCCGACCGCCATCGCTTCGGCTGGAGGCATGCCGAAACCTTCGTAGAACGACGGGTAGACGAACGAGAGTGCGGCGGCGTAGAGTCCCGGCTTGTCTACCTCGTCGACGTAGCCAATAAAACGGATGCGATCTCGTTTTTTTGATGCAGCCGCACGGGAGAAAATTTTTTCGTATAGCCATCCTTTACCGCCCGCGATGACAAAATCCGCATCAGTGCACGCCTGTTCATGTGCGGCGATGATTGCATTGATATTTTTTCGTGGCTCGAGCGCGCCGAGATACAAAAAAAATTTTTCAGGCAAAGAGTATTTTGCGCGCACGCGCTCGATTTCTTCTTGTGATTGCGGCGCATACCGCGCATCGACACCGGGGCTCACGGTGTGAATTCGTGTTTCGGAGATCCCGAAAGTTTCGATGATGTCGCATTTGGTGTGCTCTGAAACCGCAACGATCGCCGCGGCACCCGCGAGCGTTTTTTTTGCGCCGACGAGCGCATGCCACAACCGTTGTTTCGGCGTAAAGAAGCGGGGGTACCGCACGAACGATAGATCGTGCACAGTAACGACGGTCGGTTTTTTTGTTGCAACAAAGTTGAGATTGGGAAGGTAGACTGCATCAACATCCCCGACGAGCTGCTCGAGCTTCGGTGCGCGGAGAAACGCAAATCCGCTATTTAAAAGTCGGTTTGGATAGCGAGAAAAATGATGTGAAACACGCGACGAAACCGAAGGAATGTCCGCGGGAACGGTGAGACCCGCAGCATTCAGAAATAACGCGTATTCATGTTCCCCAGAAATGGCCAGCGCACGTGTCATTTCTGCAGTGTACGTTGGAACACCCGCGCGGTTTCGCTCAAGCAACGGTCGGATGTCGATCGCGATGCGCATAAAAATTCTGCACAGGTTCTAGAACTGGCGACGCGTCTCGCGTGGTCCATTCTTTGTACGATTGCGCAACGTATGTTTGCATGCGTTTCTTAAATTGTTCAGTATCGTATCGAAGCGCGTGCTCTCGGATTTCCGTTGGATTGAACTGGTTCGGTTGAAATCGAATGATCTGATTCGCGAGTTCTTCCCAAGTTTGTTCTTCAAGAAAAAGTCCGGTCTTTCCTTCCTGAATTGTTTCTACAGCGCCGCCCTTTCGGTATGCGATCACCGGTCGACCAGAAGCCATCGCTTCGACTGCGGTGATTCCAAAATCTTCTTCTTGCGGATGCACGTAGGCGATTGCGCCGGCATACAACGTAGCTTTTTTACTTTCCGGAACACGACCAAGAAATTCGATGTTATTTTTCGCCGACGCGCGAAGTTTTTCAAGCTCAGGACCTTCGCCAAAAATTTTTAGCGGAATACCGAGCTTGTTAAACGCTTGCACGACGACATCAAATCGTTTGTAGGCGACGAGGCGTCCTCCTGCGAGGTAATATCCACCATCACCTTGGCCAACACGAAATCGTGCGATGTCGACTGGTGGATGAATGACTTCGCTTTTGCGTTGATAATATTTTGTGATTCGTTGTTGCACAGTTTTGGAATTCGCAATGAAACGATCGACGCGATTTGCCGCGAGACGATCCCAAACGCGGATCCACGGAAGCATTAGCGCCACCGCGCTCCGGATCGGTCGAGGGAGTCCAATTTCGTGTACGTAGGAATGCGTGTCTGACCAGAGATAGCGGGTCGGCGTGTGACAATAACAGAGATGGAGCGTTTCCGGTCGCGTGATCACTCCTTTTGCGAACGCAGACGCCGACGACAGCACCACATCAAATTCAGAAAGATCATGACTTTCGGTTGCGGCGGGCATGAGTGGCATCAGCCATTTATATCGATTGAGTGTGAATGGAAGGCGTTGTAAAAATGAAGTACGGATATCTTTTCCACGAAAATTTTTCCCCATCTTTGCGGGATCATAAAGTAAGGCAAACGTTGGTGCATCTGGCCAGATCTGATGGAACGCTTCGAGAACACGTTCTGCACCTCCATCTTGCACGAGATAATCGTGAACGAGCGCGATTTTCATATTTTTCAGAGATTTCCTACGTTCTAGTATGCGCCTTTGCGACCAAAAACGACCGAAGGAGTGCGTGCAAGGATCGCGATGTCTAACCACGGCGACCAGTTTTCGATGTAGTAGGTGTCGATGTGCACCTCTTCTTCAAAAGTGAGATCGGCGCGACCGGAAACTGGCGCCATTCCAGTGATCCCTGGTTTCACCGAGAGTACGCGTCGATGTCGATCGTGATATTTCGCGACTTCTTCGGGGAGATGTGGTCGCGGACCAACCAAACTCATCTTGCCGATCAGCACAAGAAACAGTTCAGGAAGTTCATCGATTGAATATTTTCTGATGAATGTACCGACGCGCGTGACTCGCGGATCATTTTTTATTTTTACGAGCGGTCCTTCTTTGCGTGCATCGAGTGTTGCGAGATCGGTGTAGCGGAGACCGTGTGTTCCTGGGCGCATCGAACGAAATTTAAGGTAGCGAAACGGCTTACCGTGCTCGCCAACGCGTGTCACTGGAGTGCCATCATCCAAGACACTAAAGAGTATCGGCCCCGCGGAGTCTAGTTTGATAGCGATCGCTGTGAGCAGCATGATCGGTGACGTCACGACGATCAGCACTGCCGAACCGACCATATCGAAGATCCGTTTGAAAATCCTCCCCCAACCATCGAGACGCATCTCTTTTACTTCCACGATCGGAACGCCGCAGATCGCACCGATTTCGATATTTTTTGCGTGTGTTGCGAGAAGGTCGGCTGTGTATTTAAAAATGAGATGGTGGGATTGCGCGAAACCAAGAATACGAGACAGCGCCTCACGTTGTATTGCAGGATCGGTCACGATGATTTCATCAAGACCGTTTTGTTTTACGAGTTGATCGAGTCGCGTTTCTGTTGCTGCATCGAACGCATCAAAATGTTCGACGACCGAATATCCCATCGCAGGATTTTTTGCGAATTCCTTTATGAGTAGTGGTGTGGTGCGCGTGTCGCTACCGATGATGGCGACTCGACGTGTACCAACACCTGCACGGAGCAGCAAACGTTGCAGAAGCCGCACGGTTACGCGACCGACGCTCGCGTACATCATCGCAAAAAACCACGCAGCGAGTACGATGAAGCGCGATGAAAAAAGATCACCTTTGAAAAAAATCAGCACGATCACCGCCATGATCGCGGTAGAAGAGGCGAGGAAGATGCGCGACAGTTCGAGTTTGATGCGGCGCGGCCCGGAAATTGAGTACAGCCCTGCGAGTGCGAACCATACGATGAAAATGACGGACACTGCCGCAGAAAAAAGTAAATATTCTCGATAAGGAATCTCAAAAACTACCGGCCGCAGTCCGGCGAAGTAATGATAGCGGAGAGAATAAGCGGTTACCGCTGCCGCAAAAACAAGAAAAAAATCGATAGGGACGAGGAGGGCTGCAAAAGCAAGTTCACTCTTTTTCATAGCTCTCTTATAATAAGGGGA
>JAHFIV010000038.1 GCA_023246225.1 bacterium | reverse complement strand
CTTGTCGGCCTGGAGACGGATGTAGTATCCGGTGTAATCTTTTCCGGTGAACGCGTTATAATCGGCACCGACCGAATCGAGATCGCGCGAAATCGTCATGGTGTTCGGGCGTTTCGTGGTGCCCTTGAACATCATGTGTTCGATAAAATGCGCAGCACCGTTCAATTTCGCCGTTTCATATCGGGAACCAACTTCGTAGAGCACGAGCAGGGTCGCTGCGGCGGTGTCGCGGTGCGGAACAAGCACGACGCGCGTGCCATTTTTCAAAATCGCTTTTTGATATGCCATGTAAAAATATTTTTGACGATCTCTAAAATCCCAATTTTTCTCCGAGATACGTTTCAAGTTCGTCGAGCGTAACGCGATCTTGCGTCATCGCATCGCGATCACGCACCGTGACTTTGTGATCGTTCGGCGTATCAAAATCAACGGTCACACAAAACGGCGTACCGATTTCGTCTTGCCTGCGATACCGCCGACCGATTGATTGTGTTTCATCATAATCTGTCGCGTAACGTTTGCGCAGTCGCGCAGCGAGCGGCTCTGCGATCTCGGAGAGTACCGGTTTCTTTGAAAGCGGCAACACCGCGACTTTGTACGGCGCGAGCGCTTTCGGAAAGCGCATCACCACACGTTTCTCCGTTTCACCATCTTCTGAGGTGGGCGCGTCTTCTTCGTCGTACGCTTCGAGCATCACGACGAGCGTCGTGCGATCGATACCGAACGTCGGCTCGACCACGTGCGGCACATATTTTTCATTCGTCATCGGATCGAGATACGAAAGATCAGAACCGCTCGCTTCGAGATGCTTGCGCACATCATAATCAGTGCGATACGCGATACCGTACAATTCTTTTTGACCGAACGGATAGTGGTATTCAATATCGACGGTACGCTTCGAGTAGTGCGCGCGTTCACCGTCTTCAATTTCATGAAACACAAGGTTCTCGCGTTTCACGCCGCAAAAATCCAACCACGATTTCATCTCCTCGAGCCAATATTCAAAATGTTTCTCCCACTCGGACGGATGCACGAAATATTCGAACTCCATCAAATTGAATTCGCGCGTACGGAAAATAAAATTTCCCGGCGTGATTTCGTTGCGGAAACATTTTCCTTGCTGCGCAATACCGAACGGGATGCGCTTGCGCGACGTCTCTTGCACCAATTTGAAATCCACAAACATCGCCTGCGCAAGTTCGCCGCGCAGATACGCGGTCGCCGTTGCGTCTTCGGTTGCACCGAGAAACGTCTTGAACATCAAATTGAAATTTTTTGGTTCAGTGAAGCCGTCTTTCTGTCCGCAATGACCGCACGCTTTCACAGTGTCGATCTGATCGGCGCGAAAACGCGTGTGGCATTTTTTGCACTCCACGAGCGGATCGGTAAATTCCGCGAGATGACCAGACGCTTCCCAAACTTTTGGGTTCATGATGATCGCCGCGTCGATACCGACCATGTCGCCACGCGAAGTGACGAACCGTTTCCACCACGCATCCATGATGTTGCGCTTCAGTTCAGTACCAAGCGGGCCGTAGTCCCAAGAATTGGCGAGGCCGCCGTAAATGTCGGAGCCAGGAAAAACGAAACCGCGCCGCCGGGCGAGGTTGACGATCTTGTCCATCAGTTCAGGGTTGTGCGGCATAACATGAAGAGAGTGCGAGCAAAAATAACGGCGAAAATAACGAGGGAATCATACCGAGCGAGACCGCTTTAAGCAAGGATTCCGAAAAAACCTCCGGTGCCTGGCACAAAAAGGGCATTTGGTGCCTGGCACCAAACGGGCAAAAAGTGCCACCCTTTGATTTGGGATAGGCACCGGAGATAAAAAAGAACGCCCCGCCCGACGAGTGTCGGACGGGGCGATCGTGGCGAGTTGACCCTCGCTAGTTGGTGCCGGACGCGAGCTTGCCGACCACGTCACGCAGCTGCTGGTTGCTTCCCTCGATGCTCTCTATGAATACTGCGGCGCGCTGCAGTAGGTTCGGAACGTCCGTTGCGAACGCGGTCATCCTGAGACGGATGCACGGGGTCACGCTGGTGACTTCGACGTTCAGCGGGCAGACGACGCCGCAGTGGAGCAGCATCGTGAGCCGGAGGTCGCCGTCCTTGATGTGCTTGCTCATCTCCGCCTCGTGGTAGAGGATCTTCTCGGGCGGCGTGTGCGGGCTGTGATACGACAGGTTCGCAAGCGCGATCGCGGTGAGAATGTCCCTCACCTGCACGCCGGGCTCGGTGAAGACCGTCACGCCGTCCTGGTCCGGATCGATGCAAAAAATCATTTTCAAACTCCTGTAGAAGCGGCAGAGCCGCGGTTGAACTCAAAAGGATCGAACTGGAGACGGAGCCCAGGGGTGGCTCCGCAAGCGAAGTCCCTGGGCTGTGGCGTGCCAGAAGGCGACAGCCAGTCGAAACCGGTTGATGCCTACTTCTTCACCGCCCCGGTCGCACAGCGTGAGCCGATAAACCAGGGAATCCCCCTCCATTTCGATCCTTTTGAGTTGGTACGAAATATGAAAGAACATAAGACTATAGCACGAAATGCAGATTTTGTCAATAGTCTTTGACAATTGGAAAGCCCCGCCGACAAGTTTGTCGGCGGGGCTCCGGTGAGGGGCTCGAGCGGTAGAGTCAGGCCCTTGCCATCTGTACGGGAGGCAAGTTCTGGACGGCGGTGTTGGGGAAGCCGTCAAAGATTTCGTGCGCACGATGCATGAGACCGCTGATGCTCGCACCGAACGCCATAACCCTGAGGTTAAAAACGAAGCTGAAGCAAGTCCGGTCGGCGGTGACCACGAGAGGAGAGACACCGTGCTGCTCGAGCATCACCAGACGCCCGTCGACGATGAAGTTCTCCCGCACGTCCTCGGGCGAGAACTGCATATCGACCATCTGTACCCAGCGCCGCTCGCAGTTCGCGATCGCGAGAGCGATCAAGAACTTCTCGAGTGTCTCGCCGCGATCGGCGAAGATGGCCACGGCGACCTGATCAGGAAAGACGCAATTCGTTGTGAACTCCATGAAAATCTCCGATCCTTCCGCGGCTTTGTACCGCAATAGATTTGGTGGTTGTTCCAGTGGATTGAGCTGGAGATGGTACTCATGGTGACTTTGCAAGCAAGGTTCATGAGCAATGGCGCTTCAGAAGGCGACAGCCAGTCGAAACCGGCCAGTGCTTTCCTGTTCGCCGCCGCAATCGAAGGCCTAGGCCGGAAACTGCGGGGTCCTCCTCCATCTCGCTCCACTGGAAGGCGGAGCTTTATATTGAAAGAACTCGAGACTATAGCATGAAAAACAGAGTTTGTCAAGAGTATTTGACAAACTTAGCAACAAAAATAAGCTCTTTTGAGCTTAAAAATACCGGAAAAATCGTTCGCTCCGCAAAGTGCACACCGACTCCTTGTCACTTCGTCCCTGTCCCTTTTGTGCCAGGCACCAAAGTTTTTGTCATTCCGGCCTCCGAGCCGGAATCCAGACTATTTTAAAGAAGACCAAACGATTTCTCGTTTGGTCTTCTTACTTTTCTGGATCCTGAATCAAGTTCAGGATGACAAGAGGAGGGAGGTCGGAATGATAGAGAGCGTGACTCAAATAGTCATAATCTCCGCTTCCTTCTCCTCACCGATGTGCTTGATCCGATCGTTCATTCCTGCCGCAGTTTTATCCAGTTGCTCCAACATCTTATATTTCTCATCCTCGCTGATCTCGCCGTCCTTCTCCCCCTTCAGCACATCTGCCTTTGCGGCTTCACGGACATTGCGGATGCTCTTCCTTGAATGCTCGAGCTTTTCGCCGAGTATCTTCACGAGCCCGCGGCGATTCTCCTCGGTGAGCATCGGTAGCGTAAGACGGATCTGCGTCCCCTGCACCACCGGATTCAAATTCAGATTCGCTTCCTGAATCCCCTTCTCAATATTTTTCAGAATGCTTTTATCCCACGGCTCAACGATGATCGTGCGTGCGTCCGGCACATTGATCGACGCGAGTCCCGCGAGTCCTTGCCGCGAGTCGTACGCTTCAACCGTGACTGCATCAAGAATTGCGGGGTGTGCGCGTCCGGTGCGGAGCGTCAAAATATCAGTGCGCAAATGATCGACCACTTTTTGGAATTCAGGATTATGTGAATGAAGAATATCGCGAGGCATAACAGAAAAGGTCTCTATTTACTAAACCGTGTCACCCCGAGATATAGCACTGATGAGTTGTTTCTGTCCACCGCAAGCACGGTCGCTGTGCGCGAACCCGGCAATTTCTTCGGCACCCAATTCACCCCACCGTTCGGCGAACGATAGAACGTCGTTGATGTGCCGTAGTACAGATTATGGACATCTTTCGGATCCATCGCGACCGAATAAATCAACGCAGTGCCCGGCGGAGTGAGCAGGTCGATCCCCTGCCACGTGTTTCCTGCATCCACTGAACGGATCAATCCGTATTTCGTTGCGAGCACGATCGTGTTCGGATCGGACACACCGAGCGCGATGTCAAAAAAATCTGTGCCACCAGAAAACTCCGTGTACTTCTGACTGAGATCGGTCCATGTTGCACCACCGTCATCGCTACGCCACACACCCGCGGATTTCGTTGCGACGTACACGCGTCGAGGATCGCCGTTGTGCAGCGCAAGTCGCACCACCGGATTCCCAAACGATTTCACGCTCGCCCACGATACGCCGTCATCACCACTCCGCAAAACATCCCCAGAATTATTTGCGATCCACACCGTTTGCGGATTCATCGCATCGACCGCGACCGCAACCGTTTGTTTGTCGACGCGTGAATCGAGATACACCACGTTCCAGGTACGCGAGCAGTCATCTGATTTCAATAATTTATTTTCGATCGCCACGTAAATCGTGCATTTTTGTTTTGGATGCACTGCGACCGCAGGAATGCGTCCGCGAGAAAGTTGTGTCGGCTGCGCCCACGATTCGCCACCATCATAGCTGTAATACATGCCGCTGTCGGTCGTGCCGACATACAGCGTGTTCGGATCTTCAGGATCTTGCGTGATCGTAGTGATGTTCACGCCGCTCATCGATTTTTTCTCTGCGGTCGTACTGGGAATCGCTGCTTTCTGCGCCCACTCGTCACCCTTGCTCGTGGTCTTGAATAATCCTCCATCTGCCCCCGTTGGGTGCCCGCCAGCGGAGTTAAGCGAAACACATCCTGCGCCAGTGAGAAGCAGAGCGGCGATCGCGAGCGGAAAGAGAAGAATTTTTTTCATACTCAAAGAAAGATTTTCAGTGTAATCATTCTAACATCTTTATAACGAGAGCACGAACCGCTCGAGCACAGTCCGCGGATTCACATTCGCGTCGAGCAACCGTCGCGTTTCAGTGATCTCCTCGGCGGCTGCGACGAGCCGATCGGATTTCGCAGAGTTCGCCCATGCGGTGATGCGATCGCGTGCATCCACATGCACGAGCATGTCGGACATGCCGGTCGCGACAAGCAACGCGTCACGCACCAGCTCGGCGCACAGATCGAGAATCACCACCGCGCGATCGCTCGCTTCTTGAAACGGTGTCTTCGCGGGAATTCGTTTTTCAATGAGTGCGAATCGTTCAGCGACCGACAGTTCTGGAAAACGCAGCAGCATATCACGCAGAGCAAACAACGCATCGAGCGACGCAGGATCATCCGCGAACGCGATCGCTTTTCCGGGAAGACCGCCGGAGAGTCGCGCGTACAGGAGCGCCTTGTCTGCAGCGACGCCGCGTTTTTCAAGATGCGCGGTGATCGCTGTCGTCGCTACGCGATCGAATCGCATCACCTGACACCGCGAGCGGATCGTGGGGAGCACTTCTGCTTCACTCGCCACAAGAAGGATCAACACCGTTTTTTTCCGCGGCTCTTCGAGCGTTTTGAGAAGAGCGTTCGCTGCTTCGGGGGTGAAGAGTTGCGCGCCATCGATCACGCACACTTTGTAACCGCCGAGAAAAGCGCCGAGCGCGAGGCGGCCAGTGAGCGCGTGCACTTGATCGAGTACGATCGTGCCGTGGAGTTTGCCGGTTTTTTGATCGCGCTCACGCGCCACGAGGGTGAAGTCGGGATGCGCGGCGGGCGATTCGGTGCAGAGCAGCGTGGCAGCGAACGCGAGCGCAGCGGTCATCTTGCCGACGTGCTCCGGACCCACAAAAAGGTAGCCGTGCGCGAGGCGATCGGCCGCGAGCGCGCGTGCGAGAAAAGCGAGCGCTTGATCGTGGCCAAGCGCCGCTTCTTTTTGTTGTATCGCTTGTGCCGCGGGAGCCGCCCCAAACATCCCTTGTTGCATGCGGCAAAGGTACCTCAGAACCCGCCTTAAAACAACCCTCATTTCGGTGCCTGGCACAAAAAGGTTGTTTGGTGCCTGGCACCAAATGCCCTTTTGATGCCAGGCACCGCTGTGGATAAGTAGGAATAAGGCGGAGGTATGTCAATGACTCTTGACAAACCGGTCATTTTGTGCTATAGTGGGTTTACGATAAGCACATGGCATTCGGCCTGTGCGACTGATCTCTGACAACACCAACCCCCCGAGGTCTACCATGGACATCATCAACAACATCGTCACCGTCTCCAACCCCGCCGACGTCCTCGTGGTCTCCAGCGCGGAGCTCGCCGAGTGCCAGATCCGCCAGGAGCTCGCGGGACGCAGGACCACCGTCGTGCTCGGCACGACCGTCCTCGACGTGGGCATCGCGCTCACGCGGGCCCACGCCTTCATCCGCGACGCGGAGGACGAGGGCCGCGCCTACAACGACGGCGCGGACCTCAGCAACGACTGCTTCCTCGACGCGCGCGGCGTCTACAGCACCCTCCACAGCGTGGTGATGGACCGCGGCGAGTCCTTCGACGAGGAGGACGCCATGATCGCCCGGATCGACAGGCTCCGCGGCGAGTCGGACACGGGCCTCGCCGGCATGCCGGAGGAGCTCAACGAGGGGTTGACGTACGCATACGCCAACCCGCCGAAGCAGGCCTGGATCCGGTGCACGCGGAATCCCGCGTACACCGACCACCTCCCCCCGCGGAAGCAGCACGGCGGCTCCTCGCCGCGGCTCGGCCTCCGGGTCGAGAACGGGCAGGCGGCGACCGCGCGGCGACCGCAGCAGACGACGCACAGTGTGAGCGGGAAGGGGGTCGACGTGACCTCGCTGAAGCTCTCCTGCAAGAGCTGCAAGCGGGCGATCGAGACCCTCCCCTTCTTCCCGAAGCACACCGGCGCGGTGAACTGCACCTCCTGCCACAAGCAGAAGGCGGCGCAGCCCCAGGCCGGCAGGCGGTAGCAATACCGCCACTCGCAATAACCCCCCTACCAACGCTTGTTGGTAGGGGGGTTTCACGTTTTACGAAAACTATCGCTTCCTATTCTTTGTCATTCCGGGCTCGACCCGGAACCCAGTCATTTTTTTGTCATTCCGGCCTCCGAGCCGGAATCTAGAATCGTAAGGCCAAACGATTTCCGTTTGGCCTTTTTAATTTTTCTGGATTCCGTCTCGGAGGCCGGAATGACAAAGAAAGAGAGGTCGGAATGACAGTAGAAGAAGGGCCGGGAAAACAAAATTTATGTCAAATACTCTTGACAAAGAGCCTCTTTTGTGCTAAAGTAGGCACACGATGTGCATGATGCAAAGTCGTGCACAAAGAACATTTCACCCAGGAGGTTTCGTGGCTTTCATGGATGATGATTACGACGATCGGTATGATGGTGACTTCGACGATGCAATTAGTGGTAGTGACCCACCAGTTGTCACTACTCTCGGTCGCACCTTCGTCTGGGATGACTGGGACACCTGGGACTGGGAGTTGCTCACTCGGCCGGAGGACGACTGCTCCCTCGGTCTGGAAGGCGATTTCTCCGTGAGCGAGGACGACGTGCACAACCACCCGATCTCCGGACGCCGTCTGCGGAGAATCTACGACGAATACGAACCCACCCGAACTGAGAAGTGCAGCTGGAAGAGCCATGCCAGAAAACCCGCGCAGTATCTGCGGCACAAGCGCCGCGTGAACCCAAACGGTCGCCGGCGGATCAACGACCAGCTGGAGAACGCGCACGCCTCGGCCGCGTGAACCCAACAACTGCAACCCCCAACCAAGACAGAAGGTTCTCATGTCATTCCCCATCAGCGTTCTCACGATCGTCGCAGCAGACGAAGCGGCGCATCGCCGGTTGTCCCGCAGCAGAGACATCAATCTCCCCTGCATCGGCGGCGAAACCGACGAGGAGGTGGACAGCACCGGCTACTGGTTCGACAACGAGGAGTCCGAGGAGGTCCCGCCCCCGCCGATGGTGGCGCTGCCGGCCGAGTGGCCGGCCCCGCACGGTGGCTAAAAGCCGCCGCACAACAAACCCCGCCAGTACAGCTTGTACTGGCGGGGTTTAACGTTATCGCTTGCATCGTTATCCCGCCTTCTTCTTTTGTCATCCAAACCTCCTCTTCTGTCATTCCGGCCTTGAGCCGGAATCCAGAAAAACAAGAACACCAGACGAGAAATCGTTTGGCCTTTTTTTACGTTCTGGATTCCGGGTCACGGCACGTCGGTCGCGACCGACGTGCCACGGCCCGGAATGACAAGAAACGGGGTTGGAATGACAAGAAGGAATGTGGCATGACAATAACGAAAGAGCGGATGAAAGTTATCCACAACAAAAAACTGCGCAACAAAACGCGTGATCTTTTCTCTCTACAAAGCAAAATAAAAAAATAACTGTCAGAGAGTTGACACTTCCTCCGCCCTCACCTACTGTCGGGGTGCCGGCCGGCAACCTCACTCCTCACCACCTCGCGCATGAAACATGTCTCATCTCTTCTCCCGGTCCACCTCCTCGAATTCACCCACCAACCGTTCCTCGGGCGCCACTCTCCCCCGCCCGATCCGCATCCGCTCGATCCAATCATGCGAATCCGCGCACTTCGTTATGATCCCGCGCTGCGACTTTCATGCACCGCTGACACTAACAGCGACGCCACCCTTATCTATGCTGATGATCAAGGATACCACTACCACGTCGACCGCGCGGACGGATGGTTGGTCAAAGTGGATCGGCGAGAGGATCTTCATTCGAAGACACGGCCGACTCGACCGGAAGCCCGCCTCCCCGTTGCCGAGCTGAGAACGATCGCGATCGCAATCGTCGAAACGCAGCGTCCGTCGTTCAACGTAACACGCGCAACACTCCATCCGTTCGAAGGCAACCGCGACCGTGAACTGTATCTGTTTCGCTGGGAAGATTTCTCGCTGCCTCTTCCTGAGTCACGCAGCGCACCGTACATCGAAGTCGGTCTCTACGCTGACGGGCAGCTCGCGCGGTACACCGACACGATTAAAAGAAAAACCGAATTTTAAAAAGTGCAGAGACTGGCTGATGGCCACAGCCGGTCTCTGCACAGCAGCAGATCGCGATCACTCATCGCAACTTTTTTACCAGTGCAACAAACTGATCGCCGCGATCGAACTCATTGTGAAAAATGCCGAAGCTCGCACATCCCGGTGAAAGCAGCACGGTGTCACCTTTCTTCGCGTGAATCACTGCCGCTTCGACCGCCTCGCGCATCGAACGCGCGACACTCATGGTAACGCGTGATCCAACCGCCGCGAGCGCAGCGACCATCTTCGGTGTCGCTGAGCCGTCGAACATCACCACATGTTTCACTGTTCGTTGTACTTTCTTCGCCCAATCATTAAACCGCAGTTCTTTATCTGCACCGCCACTGATCAGCACGACCTGTTTTTTCCCCGGGCTTCCAAAAGTGTCCATCGCTGCGATCGATGCGTCTGGCGTGCTCGCCGTGGTGTCATTTACAAATGTGATACCACGAAGCGTGCGCACAGAGGCAAGTCGTCCAGAGACCGGACCGAATTTTTTCACCACTTTGTGTATCACCGCGAACGATACACCGACCGCGCGAGCCGCAGCGGTCGCCGCGAGCACGTTTGCGATATTGTGTTTCCCAGGGAGTTGCACCACCGAAAGCGGAAAAGCAACGGTTTCTTTTCCCTCTTCACGCACAACAACGCTCGCGCCTCGCACGAAACATCCATCGAGACCCCGAGCGAGCGGTTTCATGGAGAACCAACGTCGCGCACCACCGTGGGGAGCATCCGCAATCGCTCCACGCCGGTGCCCGATCGCCGCAGTGCGCGCGTTGTCGGCGTTCATAATCGCTATGTCGCCCTCGCGCTGAAACGCAACGATGATTTCCTTCGCACGCGCGTAGTCTTCCATTCCGTGATAGCGGTTGAGATGATCTTCAAGAATGTTGGTCAAGACCGCGGTGTGCGGACTCAGCTGGTGCGGCTCGAGCGATTCGAGTTGCCACGAGGAAAGTTCGAGCACGATCGGCGGTGGAACAACATTCTTTTTTTTGCTGAGCGCAATCAGGCGATCGAGTGACTCGAGTACAGACACGCGAATGTTGCCGCCGATCACCGTCTGAGGATCGCTCGCTTTGCAGATCTCCGCAAGCAACGTTGTTGTCGTGCTCTTTCCTTTAGTGCCGCTCACCGCAGTGATCGGAAACGGGCAGAGCAAAAAAAACAAACTAACCTCCGACTCCACGCGCACGCGATG
>JAHFIV010000037.1 GCA_023246225.1 bacterium | reverse complement strand
AAATCCTTACACCTTCTCTGGAATCACGTGGACGAAATTCGCAGATTCGAGTGCGCCGTGGAATTTGCGGACCTTCTTTCTGGTGAAGTGGACGATCCCTTCTGCGTTTGCAAAGAGGGTGTCGTCGCCGCCCTGCATGACATTTTTACCGGGGCGGAATTTTGAACCGCGCTGGCGGATGAGGATCGAGCCAATTTTGGCGAATTGCCCCTCAAAAAGCTTAACGCCGAGGCGTTTTGCGACTGAATCGCGGCCAAGTGAGGTAGAACCACCGGCTTTTTTATGTGCCATAGATGCAAAGGTTTAGGTCAAGATAACAGCAGTATAAGGCAGTCGATTGCATATGTCAACCCCGATAGAGATTTTGTATGGGCGTTGTTGTATGGGAGATAAAAAAGACACCCGCGCGCGGCGAGTGTCATGACAGAGCGATGGTTACGTCGCCTCGGCTCGGTAGCGCAGCTGATTTGCGGCGTCGCGGTAGGCGTCGCCTGCGTTGTCGGCATCATCTTCGGCTTCGAGCGTTGTGATTCGTTCTTCCACCTGCGTGATGTCGTTGCCGAGCACGAGCTTTTTTGCGCAAAGCTCGCGATACTCCTTCAGTCGCGTGGCGTTCCTCCCTTCGACTGAAGAGAGGTCGGGCACCGGGAGCTCATCGGTGGTCTCGACTCTGACGCCAGTGAGTTTTGCTGGCACGCCTGGTGCGCTTGTGGTGCGGAGACGAGTCCAGAGATCAGTGGCGAGTGCGGTCGGTGCTTCCGCCATGATGAACCAGAAGAATTTGAGAATGGCTCCCAGGGGTGCGTTTTGAGAAAGAAATAGGTGAACTGTCATCAAGAGAGGACAGATGATCGTGAGCATGAAGAGGTTCCAGGCGAACCATATTGGCCACAAAACCGTGAGCAACGGGAGGCGCCTTCGTATGTCGTTCTCGTCATCCAGAGCGATGAATACTACCTGTGGGGAGTCACCCCATGGTGTGGGAGTCTTTCTCCTGTATTCGTATGAGGTGGTCCATGGAAAGAGCAGTGCAGCGAGTATCTTGTTTTTGCGGCCGTTCGTATGCCACGACCACATCTGGAGTTTGGTGAACAAGTACCCGATCTGGAAATAAAGGAAGAGAGCGAAAATGCCCTCGACGATCAGCTTGAAAACCATGGTGACACCCTCCGCGTCGTAGAGCGCTGTGAAAAGGACACTGAGTGGAAGTAGTATAGGCAAGAAAGGCACATTCTGTCAAGATTTATCGACATTTCGACATCCGTCCCTCCGGTGCATTGCGCTAGAAGGGTGGCACCAAAAGGGCATTTGGTGCCAGGCACCAAAGTGCATAAAAGTGCCACCCTAGGCACGTCGGTCGTGACCGACGTGCCTTTGATTTGGTGTCTGGCACCGCGGGATTGACCGGCCTGCCTTGGCGCTGTACGCTCCGCCTTGTTATGAGCACACTTGCTTACCTCGACTACGCCGCAACCACCCCGCTCGACCCGCGTGTGCGGGCGGCTGTTGATGCTGCCGGCGCGCTCGTCGGTAACCCTTCCTCGGTGCATCGCGCCGGTCGGGAGGTGCGTGCTGCGGTTGATCGCGCGCGCGCGAGCGTTGCGCGGTTGCTCGGTGCTCAGCCGAGCGAGATCGTGTACACATCAGGCGCGACCGAAGCGAACAGTGCTGCGCTTGCAGGAGTATTGCGTGCGGTCCGTGCGCCGCATGCGGACTTCACGCCGCACATCGTTGCGTCGTCGTTTGAACACGCGTCGCTCGCGGAAACGATCGAGACGCTCTGCAAAGATGGCGCTGCGCGGGTGACGTACGTCGATCCGCAGAACGATGGCGTTGTTGCGGCCGAATCGATCGCGGCTGCGATCACGCAAGACACCATTATCGTCGCGGTGATGTTGGTGAACAACGTGCTCGGCACTGTGCAACCGGTCGCGGCGATTGCCGAAGCGGTTGTGGCGGAACGCGCGCGTCGCGGTACGAGTGGACTCCCGATCGTTTTTCTCTGCGACGCGGTGCAAGCGATGTCGACGATCGCGGTTTCATCGGCGGCTGCTCACGTGGATATTCTCACGATCTCCGCGCATAAAATGTACGGACCGAAAGGTGTCGGTACGATGCGCATCGTTCCAGGCACACCGTTCGCGCCGATCGTCGGTGGTGGTGGGCAAGAGAGTGGCAGGCGGCACGGCACAGAGAACGTCGCGGGCATCGTGGGGTTCGGTGTCGCTGCGGAAATTCTTTTCGAGGAACGCGACAAAGATGTCGCGCACGCATTGTCGCTTCGTCGCGCATTTTTCGATGCGCTCGGGCGCAGTGTTCCACGCGCAGTGCGCGTCGGCGCAGACGGTGTGCCGGGCATCGTGTTTCTTCGCATTCCAAGTGTTCGTGGTGATGAACTCGCGCTCAAACTCGACGCAGCGGCTTTTGCGGTTTCTGCTGGTTCTGCCTGCGAGGCAGGGAAACGACGATCGTCGGTTGCGCTCGCAGCCGTACTCGACGAACAATCGGCGTTTCGCGGCGGAGTCCGCGTGTCGTTTGGTCGGTTCACTGCGCAAAATGAACTCGAAGATTTTGTGCAAGCGTTACAAAAGATCACCATCTCTGCTTGAAGCGGATGCGGTGCAATGCTACCGTTACATCTATATGCCCGGATTTTTTCGTCATTTTGCCGCTAAGCCGCCGTTTGGACATCGTGTTGCAAAGGCTGCGAGCATTTCGGCGATGCTTGTGCTCGCTTTTCACTTCGCATTCGTCATCCAATTTATCGCATCCCATTTCGATGATCTGCAGTTTCTTCGTTTGCATTACGCGACCGGCATCGGTGTGGATTGGATCGATCGATGGTGGTATCTTTTTGTATTTCCTTTTCTTGGCCTTGCGACTCTCGCGATCAACTTATGGTTTGCAACGATTCTCGCCAGGCGAAAAATTGCGCTCGGAGTGATGATCGTTGTCGCAACCACAGTGCTCGAAATTTTGTTCGCAGCGAGCGGGCTGATCGCCGTACTGTTAAATGGATGATCCATGCCGCTTCTCTCCATCATCAAAATTTTTTTCTTGACCACGCTTTCATTTTTGATTGCGATTCTTTGGACGCCGCTTCTCACGCATTTCTTGTATACATTCAAACTCGGTAAACAGATCCGTGACGACGCATCGGCGCCGATTTTTGCAGCGATGCATAAAAATAAATCGGGAACGCCGACGATGGGTGGAATCATTATTTGGGGAACGGTGCTCGCGCTCGCGCTCGTATTTCACTACGGCACGGTGTTTATCGGCGGGCGATTTTTCGCGGCGTTCACGTTTCTTTCACGCCAACAGACGTTGCTTCCGCTCGGTGCGCTGGTCGCTTCTGCAATCGTCGGTCTTGTCGATGACTATTGGAACGTAAAAAAAATCGGTCCGAAAGGGGGAGGGCTGCGGATGCGCCACCGACTTCTTTTATACACGGCGATCGCAGCGATCGGCGCCTTTTGGTTTTTCTACAAACTCGGTTGGGATTTATTTCGCGTCCCGTTCGTGGGGAGTTTCAACATCGGCTGGTGGTATGTGCCGGTTTTCATTCTCGTGATCGTTGCGACATCATTCTCAGTAAATGAAACCGATGGTCTTGATGGACTTGTAGGCGGCTCTCTGCTCGCATCGTTCGCGGCGTACGCGGTGATCGCGTTTCTTCAAGGAAAAACCGATCTCGCCGCGTTTTGTGGAGTGATTGTCGGCGCGTTGCTCGCTTTTCTTTGGTTCAACATCAATCCCGCGCGATTTTTTATGGGCGACACCGGCGCAATGTCCCTCGGTGTTACCCTTGGCATCGTCGCGATGCTCACCAACACCGCATTGCTCCTACCGGTGATCGGATTTGTGTTCGTCCTCGAATCAGCATCAGTGATCGTTCAGGTGACATCAAAAAAAGTTCGTAAGAAAAAAGTGTTTCTCTCTGCGCCGATCCATCATCATTTCGAGGCGATCGGTTGGCCGGAACCAAAAATCGTGATGCGGTTTTGGATCATCGCGAGCGTCACTGCGGTGATCGGTTTGATCCTCGCGATGATCGATATCGGCTATTTTTCGTGAAGAGACTTTTGTAGAGGTCCCTAAAACAGGTGTACAATGCAGGTGTATGTTCGAAGAACGCAGGCCTGATTACACCTTTCTCGGAATGCTCGGTGCGATCATTGTGATCGGGCTCGTGATGCTTACCTCTGCATCCGGTCCTGCAGCGTTTGAAAAATTCAATGATAGTTATTGGTTCGTAAAACACCAAGTGCTGTACGGTCTTCTTCCTGGAGCGGTGTTGTTTTTGGTGATGTCGCGGATCGATTATCGTCGGTGGCGCGCTTATGCAGTGCCACTTTTTGTACTTTCCATTGCACTCTTGTTACTGGTGTTCGTGCCAGGCCTTGGTGCAGATTGGGGATCGGCAAAAAGTTGGATCCATATCGGTAGTTTTTCAATGCAACCTGCAGAGATTGTCAAACTGACATTTTTATTTTACCTCGCTGCACTGATGGAAAAGCGCGGCGAAAAAGGTGTCGGCGACGTCACGCGGGGCCTGGTGCCGTTTCTCGTCGCGTTCGGCATCATCGCGCTTCTGCTCATGCTCCAACCGGATCTCGGCGGACTTTTGGTGTTCGGTGCGATCGCTTTTGCAGTGTATTTTGTTGCGGGTGCGCGGTGGTCACACATCATCGCGCTTGCAGTCGCTTGTGCAGGTGGAGTCGTGGTGTTGATTAAAAGCGCACCATATCGCGCGGCACGACTGATGACTTTTTTGCACCCGGAACTCGACCCACAAGGGATCGGCTATCACATCAACCAGGCGTTTCTCGCGATAGGTTCTGGTGGATGGTTCGGTCTCGGTCTCGGACATTCGCGACAAAAATATTTGTATCTCCCCGAGGTCGCGGGCGATTCCATTTTTGCGGTGGTGTCTGAAGAACTCGGGTTTATTCTTACCGTAGGCATCCTTTTTTTACTTACGGCTTTTCTTTTTAAATGCGTCGACATCGCACGACGTGCGCCGGATGATTACGGCCGTTTTCTCGCCGCGGGACTGACGGGGTGGATTTTTTCGCAAATGTTGTTTAATATCGGTTCGATGCTCGGTCTTTTGCCGATCACCGGTTTACCGCTCCCATTTATGAGCTACGGTGGCACGGCGCTGATCGCGCTTCTCGCGGCGATGGGAGTGCTTGCGAACGTGTCTTCGCAAGCGAATCCAGTTGTTGTGCGACGATAGAATTTAGGAACCTCCTCAAAACTCTCTTCCGGCAGAAAACGGTTATTTTTTCCTCCCACTTCGACGCCGCGTCCTCAGCGATGCTCCACATCGCTTGTGGCGCGTCCCCGAAGTGAGGAGAAAAAAATCCCTCGTTTTCAGCTTCGGAATATAGTTTCTCAGAGGTTCCCCAAGAAAGGCAATCGTCATGATAAAAAAAGACATCCATGTTGTGTTGTGTGGCGGAGGGACGCTCGGGTCTGTGACGCCGCTACTTGCGGTTGCACGAGCGATTCGCTCGCACGCTTCCGGCGCGACGTTTACGTGGATCGGCACTGAGGATGGTCCGGAGGCTCGGCTCGTGAAAGAGGCGGGGATTCCGTTTCATGCGATCAGTGCGGGAAAATTGCGGCGCTACGCCTCGTGGCGCAATCTCATCGATCCTCTGCGTGTCATGAAGGGCTTTTTTCAGGCGAAGCGATTGCTTCGTGAGTTGAAGGCTGATGCTGTTGTGACCGCGGGGGGATACAGCGCAGTTCCGGTGGTGTGGGCTGCGGGTCTCGCGCACATTTTCGTGCATGTGCATCAGCAAGACATCCGTCCGGGACTCGCGAACCGACTATCCTTGCCGTACGCGTCGTCGCTCTCTGTCGCGCTCGAGGCATCGCTCGACGCGTTTCCTGGCACTCATCCGGAGTGGACAGGAAATCCTGTGCGGTCGGAATTATTGTCTGGATCACGTCAGGAAGCAGAACGATTGTTCAGTCTCGAGCACGGTGTGCCGACAGTGCTCGTGCTCGGTGGTGGTACTGGCGCGATGGGAATAAACAATCTCGTGCGTGAGGCGCTTCCGCAACTCACTCGTGAGGCACAGGTGCTACACGTCACTGGAAAAGGAAAAATGATTGGTGGTGATGCGGTGCGGTATCGACAGTTTGAGTTTCTCACCACAGAGATGCCGCACGCGTTCGCTGTGGCGGATCTTGTCGTGACGCGCGCGGGAATGGGAACGCTTACTGAACTCGCAGCGCTCGGACTTCCAGCGATCATCGTCCCGATGCCAAACTCGCATCAGGAAGAAAACGCGCAACTGTTCGCAGCGAAAGGCGCGGGGGTGTTGCTTGAAGAGCCATCACTCTCTTCGAAGATATTTGCAGATATCGTGCAGAGTTTGCTCCGAGACTCGGCGAAACTCGATGCGTTGGGTAGCGCGATGCGAAGCATGAACCGCATGGACGCGGACATGCGCATCGCGGAGATGGTTCTTCGTGCGATGAGTTCGTGATTGAGAAGATAACCTAACTCGCAATTAAAAACTGGTACGGTGTTTACCATACCAGTTTTTCTATTTCAGAATAACGCGTATTTTATATCAAGTCACTCCTCTCTTTTTTAATGCATCACTTCGGTCCTTGATCCATTCCGTCATTTTTGTGATTGCCGTTTGCGTAGGTACGCCACGTGTAAGATAAGTATCGAGTCTTACCCAGGTTTGTCTTTTAAGTTCTGTGACAAGATCGTTTGAGGTGTTAGCACCCACCGTCTCTCTGATTAACTTTTCATGGAAGGCGTCGACGAGTGACGAGGTGAGTTCAGGAGTTTTCTTCATTCCTTCCTGGAGGAGGGCGTAGTCAGCTCCAATAGAATTTGGCTCGCGGGCCTCTGCCTTTTCTGGTGCCGAGTCCTCATTTTTCTTTGGGGGATCAATATGTCTCCGCTCACTCTCAGGAGGGGGTGTTGGTCGTTCTGGCTTTTCTTCGCCTCCAACGAAGGCATAACGAGAAGACTCTCTCATAAGTATTGAATTCAGAAGTAAATCGTCTACAATAATAGCACAAAAAATGGATTTTGTCAATCCTTAAAAAAGTGAATTCACTGGTTTGTTTATAGGGTTACCACAAAAAATTATTTTTGAGATACACTCTAATGTAATGGTGAGATTTACTTCTTGTACTGGACAAGTTTGGTGGGGTATAGTTTTTTAGAGATCTTAAAAATTTAATTCTATAAAAGATGAGACTCGTCCGATCGAGAAGAGGGTGGATCCAAGGTTCGATGCGCTCGTGGGGTGAGGCTCCAAAAACTCGAGTTCGACGGTCTCGGTAGTGAGGAGAAGGAAAAGAAACAAGAAAAACCGATCAGCAAGGAAAAAGAGGAGAAGAAGAGAATGAAAGGCATTCTTGTTGGAGCAAAGCTTTCCGGAGATGATCTTACTGCGCTCGGATTCACACCGGGCCCGGAAATGGGGAAGGTTCTCGCTGCAATCGAAGCTGCTGTGCGAACAGGTGAAGAACTGCGACTGGACGCTTCTGACGACGTGCGGGTCGAACTCACTCGGCGCATTGCGGATGCGCGCGCTGCGTTGGGTGGAGCGGCGTGAAGATGAGTGGTGTTCGTATAATTTTTTTCTTTTAAAGTATGGGAGAAGGTTTCAGGAACTCGATCGAAAGTGGGACGGATAAAGGAAAGGAGCACGTAAAAAGTTGTACCAAATGTTGGCAAGTTTCAAACTGTGCGTGTGGGCGAAAGGTAGAGCACGACTGGATTTGTAATTCCTGTAATAGCGCCGAGAGTTCGCCTGATGCGATCGAGCTTCGTGCCAAGATCGAGCGGCAACATGTGACTCCAGAACATTGTCACGCAAAGGTGATGAAGGGCAGTCGTGCGGACGGTCTTCCGGAGAACATGCTCGTGCTCGATACCGGGCAGCCGGAGCTTCCGCCGGTCGAAAAAAGAGAGCCGCAGACTCCCGAGGAAGTGGATGAGCTGTACCGTGAGACGATCCGCGGCGGCACCATCGACCATCACAGCATCGATGCTGCAGTGCTCACGATGCCCGCGGGTGCCGAACGACGGTGCGCGACGAAGATGATCGCCGATTTTCCTGATGAGGTGGTTGCGATGATCAAAGAGCGGAAGATCGAATCGGTGTCCGGACACATCGACAGCGATCTCGACTCCATCGCCTCAACGTTTCTTGCGCGTTCTCTTGTGCAATCGAAATCGGTCGCTGATCTACCCGCGATCACCGAACAGCTCGCAGAGATCGTCAACCTCACCGACTACGGAAAATTTCGCGAAGCCGATCCAGAGAAATACGCGACGAGTCTCCCGGGTGTGTTTGGGGCGCTCAAGGATCAGATTATGGACATGGCACGGGAACAAAGTGGCGCTGTATGGAGAGATGCCACGTTGTCCTACGACGAGAAAAGAAAAAAGACGGCCGAAATTTCCGATGTGTATCATGAAAAGCTTATCACCGCGGTGTTTGAGATTTTGAACGCGTGCAATCGACAGAAGTTGTCAGGCGAGGAGGTCGACCTCGCCGCTCTCGACCTCGATAAGATTCCGGTGCCTGAAGAATTGCGGAAGATGATGAAGAAGGGTAAGGAGTTGACCATCGAAACGCGTCGCGTGTTCGATCGAGAGTTTGAAAAAGCGGAAAAGCGCGAGGTAACCGTGCAGGATAAGTTGGGAAGAAGTATTACGGTTCCGCTCGTGATCTTCGCGGAGACGGAGTTATCGCCGCTCGAAGTGACGAACCTTGCGTATCAGCGTCTCGCGCCAGAAGCGATCATTGCGGTGTACGCCGGCCAGGATAGGACGCGCGGAGGTGACACCTATGATATCGGTATAAAACCGGAAACGGCAGCAGACGTGTTTTCTTTGGAGTTGCTCGAGCAGCCGTTCAACGCCGCGGAGGCCGAGAAGCGTGAGCCGATCCTTGCGGAACTCGATGCGAAAGTTGCGGACGGAACGATCACCCCTGAAGAGAAAAAACGTCTTGATTTGTGGCGTACGCCACGCAAAGGGAAGGAACATCTCGGCATCGGTGATCCTACCGTCCTCGTCGCTGGCGGGAGTTTGATCGCCGCGTCGAACACATCGCTTTTGAACAGTGAGGATTTTCGTCGGGTGCTTCAGGGAGTGTTCACGCAGGGGTAAGAAGAACAGGGGGATTGGAGTGTATTCTCATCATCAGGTGAGCAAAAAATCAGGCCAGCAAATCTCTGAAGGATTTGCATAAAGTTTTCGCTTGCTGCTGAGTGTGGCGCGCTCATTGTCGATTTTGCCTTAGGAGACTTCCCCATTAATTGCGTCTTTTACGGAACGTGTTATCATGGTCGCCGTCAACTATTTTTTGTAATTTTATGGAAACCCTTGCGATTAACTTGGAGGAGATTTACGGAGAAGTTAAAGATCGCGCTCTCGATGAGGGTACGTTTACTCGTGAAGAATGGCATGATCTCGTCGAGCAGGTGCTCGAGGACAGACGAGAAATGCACGAAATTCACGATGATGTGGATTGGGACGAGATGAAAGATGCGCTGCGTGCACGGTTCAGTGATTTTGAGTTGGAGATTCCTGAAGCGTAAGGAATCTCTGAAAAACTATATTCCGCAGCGGGAAAAAAAGTCGTTTCCCGTCGGATAGAGAGTTTTGAGGAGGTTTCCTGAGTAGGCTCTTGAAATAGGCGGCATTTTCTGTTACCGTCATCGGACGGCCAACGTGTCCGTCTTCTGGGTCGGTAGCTCAGTCGGTAGAGCAACGGCCTTTTAAGCCGCTGGTCCTGGGTTCGATCCCCAGCCGACCCACCAAAAGAATGGGCCTCATCCCAAAGGGATGGGGCCCTTTCTTTTATTTCGGGTCGGCTGGGGATCGAAGGGAACTTTTTTGAGTGCCTAGTATGGCACTCAAAAAAGTCCCAGGCTCCGAAGGAGAAGCTGCCGCTTGCGGCAGCTTCGGGCGAGGAGGATCCCCAGCTCTGACACGCTTGCCTGTCCCTTTTGTGTCAGGCACCAAAGGGACAGGCAAGGACCAAAAAAATAAAAAAGCAGCGCGCCCGGAGGCACGCCGCGTGGTGAACGATGTGCGGTCGACTACTTGCGATTAACGACCGCGTTCATTAGCTGTCTGAGGAACATGGCCGAGTCGGAGAAGGAGGCCTCCATCGTTTTTTGTGCGAGCTTCCCGAAGCCTGCGCGAGGAGAGATGCCAACCCAGAAGTCGCCCTCGCACGGCATGTTGGGACTTCCTGCCGTGACCGGGAGGCCGAGCCTCTCGGCCTGGTGCTGAATCTTCTCGCGTTCGGGCATTCCGAATCCGAGCACGATGCGCCTGCAGACCATATGCTTACCACGCCATTCGATCGTCACCGTTTTCTTTTTCATCGCACCTCCCGCGCACCGTGTATCCAACCGTCACTGGGGATCACGATGACCGAACACCTTATCAAAAAATCTATCGTTTGTCAATCCTTACTCCAAAGTATCGGCATGGGGTCTCTGTCCCTAAAGTGTCAGGCACCAAAGGGACAGAGACCCAAAAAAACGTAATAAAAAGCGCTCCCGGACCGATGATCCGGGAGCGTCGAGAGAATGGGGGGTGGCCTCAACCGAGGCGGACGAACCCACTGAGTGGGAAGTCAATCTGCTGACGCGACCGAAGTCACACCACCAGCCACCCGACCAGTTCGAAACTATCACGTTGCGTCGGAGTTGTCAATCGCCTCGTGCTACAGATAAAACTGCCTGTCCCTTTGGTGCCTGGCACAAAAGGGACAGGCAGAGAGAAATATTTTTTAAAAAAAGAACCCCCAGCAAAGC
>JAHFIV010000003.1 GCA_023246225.1 bacterium | reverse complement strand
GGGAGAATTTCAAAAAAAACAAAAAGTGCACCGATTTTATGTGCCTTTGAAAGTCGGAGAAGTAACGCGCGATACAGATCGAGACCATCCGTTCCACCATGGAGAGCATTTTTTGGTTCGTAGCCCGCGATCTCTTTTGGAAGACGTCGCATCGCCGCAGCGGGGATGTACGGAAGGTTCGCAACGGCGACCGTGGTTTTTGCTGGAGGAAGTTTGCGGGGGAGTAGATCGGCTTTCACGAAACGTACACGGTTCGTGAGGTTGAGTGCGCGCGCATTTTTTTTTGCGATGCGAAGCGCGGCCGATGAAGTATCGATCGCAACAACACGCGCATCGGGACGACGCGAGGCGATCGCTGCAGCGATGCACCCAGAACCGGTACCGATGTCGAGGAAAAGAGGTTGCGGCATTTGCGCGACACAAGCAAGCGCGGCCTCCACGAGAATTTCGGTCGCTTGTCGAGGGATGAGCGTGTCTCGTGTGACGCGTAAAGCGAGACCCATGAAGTGTGCGGTGCCGGTGATGTACTCGATCGGTTCGTGGCGCAGTCGTCTTACGAGCGCGTTTTTAAATTTCGAGAGTTGTTGCGCAGTGAGTGTGTGTTCAGGGTGTGTAAAAAGCGTCTCGCGAGAAAGGTGAATGATCGATCCGAGCAATTCTTCGGCTTCGCGAAGCGGTGACGAACCTGCGCAGCGGTGCTCGCGAAGTTTTTTTGCACCAAATCGCAGTGCTTCATGAACGGTCATGCGGTGCGCGATTCGAGAATAGCGGTCGCTTTTACGAGATCTTCCGGATAACCGATCGGCATCCAAAACGTCGCGCGAACAACGTTGACTGGATGATCTTTGGCGACAGTGACGAGCGTTTGCGGGAGGCCGAACTCTGCACCGTCACGAATCGGCACGAGTGGATAATCAAAAAAACGAGTGTCGAGCGCGTACAGACCTGCGTTCACAAGACCGCCCGGCTGCACTTCACCACCTTCAATGATATCGGTCACTCGGCCGTCTGCATCGGTTTTGAATGCGCCATATCTTCCAGCGACGCGTGTTTCGTTTGCGAGTACGGCGAGATCGTGTGAGGCAACAGTGGCGACATCCTGAGAGGTGTACAGATCATCACCGTTCATCACGATAAACTTTCCACGCAAAATATCGCGACACGCATGTATCGCATGTCCCGTACCTTTGAGTTCTTTTTGTTCCACGTACACGATTCGTCTTCCTCTCCACTCGTTCCCAAAATGCGCGATGATTTTTTCTTTGAGATATCCCACCACCAGAACCACCTCATCAATCGAAGGAGGAAGTGTTGCGAGCGTCCACTCAAGAATCGGTCGACCAGCGACCACGAGCATCGGTTTTGGGGTGGTGAGGGTGTGCGGACGCAGGCGTGTGCCGAGTCCTGCAACCATGATCACTGCTTGCATAGAAGAGCTTAGAGCCTATTTCTATTCTTCGTCATCGTCAGAAGATTCGCCAGCAACCGGCAAACCGTTCATCGCCGCAGATCGCACGGCGGTGATAAGCGGATCTAATTTTCCGTCGAGCACCTCGTTGATGTTGTGCCACGATTTTTTGATGCGATGATCGGTGATGCGATCCTGAGGAAAATTGTAGGTGCGAATTTTTTCTGAGCGTTCGCCGGTGCCGACCTGTCCGCGTCTGAGAAGTTTTTCTTCTGCACGGCGTTTTTCTTCTGCGAGCGCGAACAACCGCGCACGCAAAATGTTCATCGCGTTTTCTTTGTTTTGCGTTTGTGATCGTTCGTCCTGACACTGGACGATCATCCCGGTGGGAAGATACGTCACTCGCACCGCTGAGTACGTCGTTTGTACACCTTGACCACCATGACCGCCTGCAAGAAACGTATCGATGCGAATATCTTTTGGATCGATTTTGATATCGATGTCTTCAACTTCAGGCATCACCGCAACCGTCGCGGTCGATGTATGAATGCGACCCGCTTTTTCTGTTTCAGGAACTCGCTGCACGCGATGCACGCCGCTTTCGTATTTCAAATCGCGAAACGCATTCGTTCCTTCAACAAGAAAAATCGCTTCTTTCAGTCCGCCGAGGTCGGTGCGACTCGATGACGACAATTTTGTTTTCCATCCACGTCGTTCCGCGAATCGTGAGTACATCCGAAACAACTCTGCGGCGAACAGCGACGCTTCATCACCGCCGGTTCCTGCACGAATTTCAAAAAAGCAGTTTTTGCTGTCCATCGGTTCTGGAGGAACGAGTGCTGCTTCAAGGTCGGTGCGTACGATCTCTTCTTCTGTAGTGAGCCGTGTCACTTCCTCTGCGGCCATTTCTTTGAGTTCCGCATCGTCTGCCTCGCTCGCTGTTTTTTGTGCTTCGATGAGTGCGGCGTGCACCTCATCGTACCGTTCTGCGAGATCGAGACACTCTTTTACATCTGCGTATTCTTGATGCAGTTTTTTCAACTTCGAAGAATCGGCAAAAGTCGCTGGATCAGCGAGTTGCGTCTCCAGTTCTTTTGCGCGCGTCTTTTTTTGTTCGATTATTTTTTCAGAGATTCCCATACAAAAAGTGACGAAGCGTCACCACTCCATCACTTTATCAGGTTCCCTTATTTCGCGCTCTTCTTGGCTTTTCGCGCAGCGGTCTTCGCCTTTTTTGCGGCGGTGGTACCGGTCTTTTTTGTTGCGCGTTCGTGGAATTTTTCCACACGACGAGCGGTGTCGACCAGCTTCTGTTTGCCCGTGTAGAACGGGTGGCAGCTTGAGCACAATTCAATCTGAAGCTCCTTTGTCGTTGAGCCGGTGGTGAATTCGTTGCCGCATGCGCAGATCACCTTTGCGTCAGGGTAATAGGTTGGATGAGTTTCTTTCTTCATAAATGAGGCAAAGCTATAACGGGGGATACGTTAACATGACTTCTTGAGTTGCGCAAGAGCCCTTGACTGTATCTGGGTGCATTGCTAGGTTTTTCCTGCATTGATCGATAGTCGGTCGTTGCACACCTTCCGCAAGGAAAGAAAGAGAAGGTCACCGTGACCACACCGAACCCGCTCACCACCGTCGACGCCACCGGCGTCGCCAAGGCCAAGTACGACACCGTCGCATTCCGCATCACCGTCACCGGCGCCGGCAAGAACACCAAGAAGGCCAAGGCGGACGCACGGCCCGCGATCGACGCGGTGAACGCCGAGATCGCCAGGTTCGAGCGCGACGGCGTCAAAATCGACAAGGCCAGACGCACGACCACGTGCGACGTCAACGTGACGCAACACTACGACAACCAGACCAACAAGAACGTGAGCACCGGCTACGCCGCCACCTACGTCATCTCGTTCAGCACGTCCGACGTCGACCGCGCGAGCGAGATCCAGGACGCGCTGTCCTCGGTCAACCTGGCGGAGGTCGCGACGCCGCAGTACAAGCTGCAGAACATCACCCCGCTGCACGCAGCAGCGCTCGCCGACGCGAAGGCGAAGCTGGACGCGAAGTTCGCGAGCCAGTGCGCGGTGCTCGGTCTCGACAGGGGGAGCTACGAGCTCTCCAGCTACGAGGTCAGGCAGAACAACCGCGAGTCCGCCGGCAACCAACCCATGCGCCTCGCTGCAATGTCCGCTTCCGGAGGAGGAGCGCCCCCGCCGGTCGAGCTCCACGCGGGCGAGGCCCGGGTCGAGGTGACGCTCTGCGTGACCTACGTCAAGACGGCCGCGGCGTCGAGGAAGGCGAGCGCGCGCAGCAGCGCAGCGCCCACCGCGAGCGGAGGAAGCTCCGGCACGTCGCGCGCTGCGACCACCGCAACGAACGGCGGCTAGAAGCCGTCACACACCGACCGTCCTGCATCATGCATGGCGGTCATTTTTTATTATTGGGAATTTTATTTCTGTCATTCCGGCCACTCCTTGTCATTCCGGGCCGTGACCCGGAATCCAGAAACGTAAAGTAAAACGTAATCACATTTGGTCTTTTTATTATGTGGATTCCGGCTCGGAGGCCGGAATGACAGAAGAAGAGAGGCTAGAATGACAAAGAGTGGGTCGGAATGACCTGTGCCGAAAAATTAAAAATAAAAAACGCGTCCAACGAACCGAGAGGTTCACTGGACGCGTGGGAGATCAGTCGACGAGCTTCATGATCAGTTCGAAGTCGCGGTAGATGTGGTTCATGCGAACGAGCCGCCGGGAGGTATCTGCCGTGACTTTGTAGAAGGTGACGGGAGCGACGTGGTGCGTCGGGTTGCCGTCGGTCGACTCGATTTCGAACTCGCCAACCGTGTAGGCGTTTGCTCCGTGCGGCGCGAGCCGGCGCACTTCGTTGATGCCGTATTTGACGAACCCGTGGTAGCCGCCGATCGTCGTTCGGAACTGTTGCGGGGTACCGACACGCTTGATCGCCGTGACGAGAAACTCGGGCTCGCCGAGGTCCATCTGTTCACCCTGCTTCGGGTATTCGGTGAAGTTTTGCTTCCCGATCTTGAGGAGATGCCAGAAGCCGTTGCTCGTTTCCCTCTCGCCTTTGGGATTTGCGCCCCAGAGTTTGTCGAGGTGTTTCTTCACCAGCTCGTGGTAGGGCGGGAGACCGGGATGGACGATGAGGTCGTTGCTCCCGGGTTGGATCCCGAGCAGCCGCGTACCGTTCCACCACTCGTGCGCGCTCACGTCGGACGCGAGGCTTGTGCGGTTCTCCATCATTCGGTAATCGTACTTGTAGTATTGATGATGCGAGCGCATGAGCTGGCCGATCGAAAGGAGATGCGCGATCGCTGTTCCTGGAGTCTCCTTCATCCAGTGATCGAACATCTCGCGATTGTTGTAGCTGCAGTTGTTTGCCCCGTCCATCGCGAGGATGCACGGACGCGGGTAGTCGAGGCTGTTCTTCCTCTCCCATTCACTGGCGTGCGCGGCGTGGTAACGAGCGTATTCTAACCACCTGTTTCCGAGTCGCGCCTGCCACAGCGGCTCCTCCTCGATCTCCTTGCAGGTGATCGCGTGTCCGCTGAACTGGTATTCCCGCCAGCCCCAGGTGGATTCGAGACTGATGACGTCCACCTCGCCGTATTCGCCGCTTTCGAGTTTGAGGAATTCCGCCTGCGTGATGCGGCCGCCGCGGCGATCGCGGTTCTTGTCCCTGAACTCGTGTTCGTAGGTTGCGAGCACGCCGTCGAGCGTCGCCATCGGACCGATGCCGTGCGCGACGATCGCGATCGGATGGCCCGCTTTCGAAAGACCGACGTACTCGGCAGACATGCTCGTGAAGTAGCTCTCCCACGGAACGTCGCCGGGCTTGGACGCGAGGCGTGCTTCGATGATGTCGGGGAGCGTGGCTACGCGGCCGCCTTTGCCGGCGAACGCTTTGGCCTGCTTGAAAGCAGGGACGAATCCCTGCGGGTTGTAGAACGCCATGGCGTTCGGTTTCGCTTTGTGTGGCTGTGTCACGGTGTCACCCTTCCCTTTTTTCGGGTTTTGGGTTGCATACAGGCGCCCCACCATGAGGAACCTGACAGCGTTTTTTATCAGCAAGGTGGAAAAAAGTCAAGGCGCCTTGACAATCATTGTATTTACGCTATCGTGCTCACCAGTCCTGGACTAGGATGAAACACCCCACCCACAAGGAGGTTTGCCAATGGCAACCGACGGTCCTGACCCACCGCGCTGCGATCAAGACATATTCGAAAACGGTGAAGAAGTCTTCGTCACCCACACTATCCCCTCAAACGCAATGGAGGGATGGGTGAAGCAAGTCGCCGAGCGCTCCGGACAGCGCGTCGACTGGCACTTCTACGGCGGTCGTGCGGTGGTCAAAGCCCTCGGCGACATCGACAGGGTGCAGAGCGCGATCACCGCGCTCATGCCCGAGCATGACCGGTTGTATAGGGAGGCCTACAAAAAGCTCGGCCTGTAATCGTCATCTAAAAAAGCGCTCGTCCTCTGTGGCGAGCGCATTTTTTATGGAGAATATTTTGCGTGTGAGTCGAGTGTTCAGGTGTTTCATGGTGGTCGCATTCATCATTGCGATGTTGTGCTACACTTTTAAGGAAATCATCTTTCTTTTATGAAACATCGCAACTTTTTTATCGCCGCCGTGGCGATCATTCTCGTCATTATCGGATTGACGTTTAAAAATTTTAGCAGTGGGAAGGCGGTGGATCGAACATTGATCAGCGATAACGTGATCGTTTTTCGTACGGTGATGAACCATGAGAAGACTCCGCGGGGTGTCGTGAGCGTGCCGTTCGCCGCAGATAGCGCGAAGTATCATTATGCGAATGTGGCGATCGATTTTAACAACGATGGAAAATTTTCCGCGTATGACAGCGCGAACGGACGTCAAGAAGAATGGGTGGTGAAAAACATGTACGCCGTCGTCATCGCCACCGAGGGGAACGGCTACGGCATATCGATTCCCGATCTCTCCATCGAGACGCGAAAAAATTTCAAAGCGATGATCGTGTTGACCGCGAGTGCGCTCGAGAGTTGGAAGGGCGACACACCACAAGAATCCGCAGCGAAAGCGTTCAGCGTTGCCTCGGTGCAGGCGGACGATGTGAGCGGTATCGCAGATTTTAACCCAGAGACTTCCACTGGACCCGTTCCACCCGTTGCTTCTTCAGAAGATGATGAGTCAGGGGAACTGTCGTTTACGGATGCTGAGTTACGATCGTTTAAACCGAACGAAACGGCACGCACTGCGCGTGAGAGTGCGGGGATTATGGAATCGGGCGCAGGAGAAGGGGGTGCGGCGAACGGTGGTGCGAATGCGGGAGCACCTCCTGCAGCACCACCTGCACCTGCGGATTTCAGTGTGATGCACCGCGGCGTTCCGGATATCAATCAAAAAACGAACGAATGCGTTCCGACCTCAACGGCAAATTCGATGATCTGGCTCGCGAATGAGTACGGTTTTCAAGAAAAAATGCCACCGTCCGTGCACGCCACGATCGAAGAGTTCAAACGCGACATGCGTTGGACGCCGCATGGAGTCAATACGCAACAGAATTTTTTGCCGGGGAAAGCGGAGTTCACGACAGACCGTCACATCCCGATCGTCTCGCATCAGGTCGGTGTCCCATTTGATCACGACTCGGTGAAGAAGATCGCTGAGGAGCTTGCGAAGGGACAGGATGTCGAGTTGGATCTCGAGTTCGGGAAGACTGATGCGAACGGTCAGAATTATGTGCGCAAAGGTGGACACATGGTTACGGCGGTCGGCGCGTGGTCCGCAGGCGGCAAGTCATTCATCGGCATCCACGATCCAGAAACACATGAAGCGGGGAGACTCGATGTGTATTTTGTGAGCGGTGCGCGTGTCGTGCAGTATCGATACGATGGCGGCAACCGCACGAGCATTCGATATATCTTTGCGGAATCGCCAACAGAAGAATGGTTGCAACATCTCAAGGAGATCAACTACAAACCGCCAGACATGGAAAGCAGCGCGTATTTCGAAGCGCGCAATGCGAGCAACACCGCGTTTGCGGACATGCTTGTGATCGGGGGAAATTTTTTCCCCGCGCGGCAATTTTTTGTCGGCACCGGACCGGACTGCAACGCGGCGCATTGGCATGCGACGAACGGCAAAGCGATCGGCATTGATATCGGAAGAATAGATCGTAAAGTGTACAGCCCAGAAGATGTCGCGAATCGTGAAACGAAGATCGTGGAGTGGGTCGACCCGGAGGGATGCGGCGCGGGGAAAATTCCCGATGTGGCGCGCGTAAGTCTCCCGGTCAGTCAAAAAGAAGTAGAGATGCTCGGGGCCGCTGCGATGCAATAAATTTGTCAAATATCATTGACAAATAGGCATTTTTGTGCTATAGTGATTTTGTCAAAGTGACATCAGCGGTGAAACGCTGCAACCCCTCGGTTGGGTATCCAGCCGAATAAAAAGGAGCTCATTCATGGTCACAATTCCGTCCTGGGCGGTCAGTTCGACGATCGGTCTGATCGTCGTTCTCGGCCTTCTCGCCTGCCTCAACTTTCTTCCCAACCACTCGTGGTGAGGAAAGGGGAGCAGCAGCTTTTGAGCGCGGCCGTTCGACAACGGCCGCGCTTTTCATTTTCCTCGGAGCGGTTTTGTCGTCGGACTTTGAGTACACCGGGTTGACAAATAAGCTAAAATGTGATAGCCTAGTTAAGAATCGTGGACTGGACGCAACAAGGAGAGACAAATGAGACAGACAGGTTTCAGCGTGGTCAACAGACTCGGAGCGCTCCTGCAGTCGGTCGACAACTGCAAGGCATGCAAGATCAGCTGTGACGGCACGGTCGGCGGCACGCTGCGCATCGTGGTCGTGCCGCAGTGGCAGAAGAACCTGCTGCACGTCAAGACCGCCATCAGCGGCGACACCGAGCTCATGCAGGAGCTCGGCATCGACCTGCGCAACATCGAGATCTGCGGCGAGCAGACCTACATCGCGGTGCCCGTCCGCGAGGAGGATCCGCGCGCGGCGTAACCGCGCAACTCCATAAAGGCCCTGCACCATCACGGTGCGGGGCTTGCTTTTTTTCTGGGATTTCATTCTTGACTCGCGCCAACATTTATGGTAGGTTGTTTGGTCGCTGTACTTTGATTGGCAGGGCGAGCGACGATGGTTTTTCACTCGATACAGGAGGTGTGCGATGTTGCAGCAAGAGATGGCCGGTTCGGACTGCGCATTCGTGTCTTTGGTGGATTGGGTGTGGGGTGATCGCCCACACTTCAGTCCGCATTATGGTCATGTGCGATCTGATGTCGCGGCGACGCGAGAACGCATCGCTCGCCCGATCTTCGAAGCCACAGAGGTGATCGTCACGTGTGGTGATCAGATCGAAAACGGTTTGCGCGGTGACGCTGCGTTCGTGTGTCGCCCTCTCGCCAGGTACGGAGTCATAGGGACGCCGACGAACCGCATTCGCAAGCGACTCGCAGCGCTTCTGCAGAACATCGCGCCGTGTGACGTCCTGTTCTATAGGAAGAGAAAGAACGCCCTCGAGTTCATCATCTCTCCCAAGACCAAGGGCCGGTCGTCGGCGATCCGGAGCGCCATCGTTCATGAGCCTCGTTTCCTTGCTGAGGTCGGCATCGATCCGCGCGACGTGACCGTCGATGGCGACATGATCCGCGTCGTCGCCTACCCCGACATCGTCCCGCGGTACGATCGCCATCGGGTTTTTCCGCCGTTCCACGACTGATCTCGCTACTGTTGCTGGCCCGCACTATACTGTGCGGGCCTTGCTTTTTTTCTCGGTGGACTGTAGAGTACCGCCAGTTGAACCTCTAATAAGTTTCTCTCCCGACTCGTCTGCCGCTGATTTTCCGTCACAAACGGTTTCAGATGCACTCGAAGTAGCTCTGCTACTCCTTCGGCATCTGCTCCCGTTTGTGACGAAAAATCCTCAGGCAGCCGATCGGTAAAGAGAAACTTATTAGAGGTTCTTAATCCCACATGCGTCGCGTATTTGGCGGACGATCCTGCCCCTCTCAACAGAAAGGGGTTCGTGCGCTTGCGTCGCAGAGGTCTAAGGAATCATTTTTTTATTTCTATATGCCACAAGTTCCCTCACTTTTGGAGTTGCTCCAGGCCGGCGTGCACTTCGGACATCGCGAATCCAAGTGGAATCCTAAGATGAAAGAATACGTTTTTGGTGCGCGCAACGGGATTCACATCGTCGATCTCGAAAAGACGCAGATAAAATTGAAAGAAGCGCTCGATTTCGTGCGTGACACCACCGCACGTGGCGGTGTGATCCTTTTTCTTGGCACCAAGCGCCAAGCACGCGAGATCGTCAAAAAATATGCGATCGATTGTAGTGCGCCGTACATCGCCGGTCGTTGGCTCGGTGGGACACTCACGAACTACGGTGAGGTGATGAACCTCGTGCGTCATTACAACGATCTCAAAGCGAAGCAGGCTTCGGGTGCGCTTGCGAAGTACACCAAAAAAGAACAGTCGAATTTTGCAAAAGAGATCGCGGATCTTGAGAACAAAGTTGGTGGTATTAAAGACGTTGTTCGTCCACCAGATGCGCTGTTCATCATCGACATCATGAAAGAAAAAACCGCAGTCGCTGAAGCGCAGACGCGAAAAATTCCGATCGTCGCGCTCGTTGATACGAACGTGAACCCTGATCTCGTTGCGTACCCGATCCCATCGAACGACGACGCGGTGAAGACGATCGAGTTGATGACGAAGCTCGTTGCAGAAGCGGTGAAAGAAGGTCGTACGATTCGCGCGCAGAAATCGATCGATATCGACAAGGAGAAGTTGAAAGCTGTGGCTACAGACGCTCCTGTCGGCGTGTAGCTGAGTAGTGATTAAAAAAGTACTTCGTACATTCTATGGTTATCGATTCCAAAACGGTCGCAGAACTTCGCGCAATGACCGGCGCGGGGATCGTTGATTGCAAAAAAGCGCTCGAAGAGGCTGGGGGCGACATGCAAAAAGCCGCCGAAGAACTTCGCAAGAAAGGTATTGCGAAGGCGGGCAGCAAGGGCGAGCGTGCAACGAAAGAAGGATTGGTTGACTCGTACATTCATGGCGCGGGTCGCGTCGGTGTACTTGTCGAGGTGCTGTGCGAAACCGATTTCGTTGCGCGCACCGAACAGTTCAAACAGTTCGTGCATGAAGTTGCGCTCCAAGTCTCCGCAACGAATCCGTTGTATGTGAGCTCTGATCAGATTCCTTCTGAAGTGCTTGAAAAAGAAAAAGAACTCGCGATGGCGGAGTTTGAAGGATCTTCGAAGCCGAAAGAAGTGATCGAGAAGATCGCATCCGGAAAAATGGAAAAGTATTTTTCTGAGGTATGCTTGCTCAACCAGGCGTTCATCAAAGATGAAGACAAAACAGTTGAAGAGTTGCTGAAAGAGATGATCGCGAAGACGGGGGAGAATGTGCAGATCAAGCGGTTCAGTCGGTTTGCGCTCGGAGAATAAGGATATTTTCCTTGTCATTCCGGCCTCCTCCTCTGTCATTCCGGGCCGTGACCCGGAATCCAGAACGTAAAAAAAGACCAAACGATGTTCGTCTGGTCTTTTTTATTTTTCTGGATTCCGGCTCGGGGGCCGGAATGACAATGCGGATGCGAGGCTTGCCACGTCGCTCGCGAGCGACGTGGCTTGACATTTTACGAAATATTTAGTATTGTTTTCTGTCCTGATTGTGGGACAGAACAAGGAGATTCGTCATGGCCGAAGGTGCGAAAGACTGGATTCTGGTCGATACGGAGGGCAACAGCCTTCGTTTCGTCGCGGCGTACATCGATCCGGGTACGTGCGATGAGTTCTCTCTCGTTGTGATGCTCATGGGAGACGTCGTAGAGGTGGGTATCGCGCACTCCTCAGCCGACGTCGAAAGCATGGCGGTGCTCGAAGCCGCTCGCGACTTCATCACGCTGCAGCTCAGCAAAGGGTTCACCCTCATCGATCTGCGCAACGCGTTCGAGAAGAACCCCGCATACAAGAACTCGGCCACGGGTTGCTCGCTTCGGCGAAAGTCGACGTAACTCCGCGTCGCCATCATCAAACCCCCGTACCGCGCTCGCGGACGGGGGTTTCGCTTTATCCGCAAGCGCATCTTGGGAGTTTTGGTATACTCCGCCCGTATGCAAAATAATCCTGAAATTCTCGAACAGACCGAGAAATACGTTCGTTCGCTCCTCGAAGGTGAGGGATCGGGACATGATTGGTGGCACATTTATCGTGTGGCGAATCTCGCCGCAACAATCGGCGCACGTGAAAGTGCGGATCCGTACGTGACGCGACTCGGGGCGCTGCTTCATGACGTTGCTGATTGGAAATTTCATGATGGTGATGACGCGGTCGGCCCACGCAAAGCACGTGAGTGGCTCGAAAGTCTCGATGCGGATGCGGAGACGATCGATCGCGTTGCGGAGATCGTTACCGACATTTCATTTAAAGGAGCGGGTGTCGTGACGACGATGCGTACGCTCGAAGGAAAAGTGGTGCAAGACGCCGATCGTCTCGAGGCGCTCGGCGCGATCGGGATCGCGCGTGCGTTCGCGTACGGTGGTCACGCGAATCGGGTGATGTATGATCCGAACGTCCCGCCGGAGATGCATGCAAATTTTACAAAATATAAAACGAGCAAAGGAACGACCGTTAATCATTTTTACGAAAAATTATTGTTGCTCAAGGATCGCATGCAAACCAAGACGGGCCGCGCGATCGCGGAGGAACGTCACGTGTATATGGAGCAGTTTCTTGAAAAGTTTTTTGCGGAGTGGGAAGGAAAGGATGCCGCTTGACATTTCCCTGGCCTTTCGTCATGGTCCGTGTGCGATCTCGTACAAAAGGAGGACCGCATGTCCACAGGAAAGGAAGACGGAGAAGTTTCGTGCCTCACCGTGATCGGGGATCAGAGGCTGGTCAAGCGATCGGATCTCCGGCTTCGTCCGGGTGCGTACGCGGTGATCTGCCGCTTCGAAAAGGGAGAGATCCTCCTCATCCGCGGCAAGTACAACGGTCTGTTCTCGTTGCCTGGCGGCGGCACTCATCGCGGAGAGAAGCTGCTCGAGACGTTGCAGCGTGAGGTGCTCGAGGAGACCGGTCTCACGGTCGAGCCGGGCGACTACCTTGGTGTGAAGGAGGCGTTCTTCTACTTCGATCCGGAGCGTCAAGCGTACCAGGTGTTCGCGCACATCTGGGAGTGCGCCACGACCACGACCGACATCACCGCGGGTGACATCGATGAGGGAAAGGCCGAGTGGGTCGACGTCTTCTCTCTCAAGGAGGACGATTGCAGCGGCTTCACCTACGAGGTGTTCGTGGAGTTCTGGCAGAAGCACCGGTTGTGGAAGTACCGGCCGGCAGCAACCGAGTAAACGACGACACGGACGCATGCATTTGCGTCCGTTTTTTGTTATACTTTTTGTACATAAACTCACCTCATTGCCTGTATGACACGCATCGCCATTAACGGTTTTGGTCGCATCGGTCGCATCACTTTTCGCGCATCGTTCGGTCGGTTGAAAGATTTGGAGTTTGTCGCCGTGAACGATCTCACGGACATCAAGGCGCTCGCGTATCTTTTAAAACACGACACAAATTTTGGCACGTACGATCACGAGGTGAGTTATGATGAGCATCACATCATAGTCGATGGGAAAAAAATTCGCGTGTATGCAGAAAAAGATCCAACGCAGTTGCCGTGGAAAAAAGAAAAGATCGACGTGGTGCTTGAGTGCACCGGCAGATTTACGGACGCGGTCGGTGCGGGACAGCACATCACTGCGGGCGCAAAGCGCGTGATTATTTCTGCGCCGGCGAAAGGCGGCAACGTGCCGACGCACGTGCTCGGCGTGAATCCGACAGGTGCGGGCAAACCGAAGATCATCAACAACGCATCGTGCACCACGAACTGCATCGCGCCGGTTGCAGCGATTATGCATGAGACGTTCGGGGTGAAGAAAGCGCTCATGACGACCACGCACGGGTACACTGCGGAGCAAAATTTGGTGGACGGTCCACCACCGGGAGGGAAGTCGAACGATCTCCGTCGTGCGCGCGCGGCCGCGGCGAACATTATTCCGACATCGACCGGTGCGGCGATCGCAGTAACTGAAACGATCCCTGAACTCAAGGGATTATTCGACGGCATCGCGCTCCGTGTGCCGGTTCCGGTCGTGTCACTTTCTGACTTCACGTTTCTTCTCAAGAAAAAAACAACGGTCGAAGAGGTCAATGCGGTGTTTAAAAAAGCAGCGAAGAGCGCACGATGGAAAGGAATCCTCGGCGTGACCGAAGAACCGCTCGTGTCGTCGGATTTCAAGGGCGACATGCGATCGTCGATCGTCGATCTTGAACTCACAAAAGTAGTTGATGGTGATTTTGTGAAAGTTATCGCTTGGTACGACAATGAATGGGGGTATTCGTGTCGCCTTGGAGAGATGGCATCGCTCGTTGGTCGCTCTCTGAGGTAGGACGTTCAATTTTTTCATGTACGAATTTGTTTTTGATCTCGTCATTGCGTTCGTGATCGGCGCGGTGCCGGTGTGGTTTGTGGTGACGCGAAAAAACGGATGGGGACCGCTGCATTTTATCGCGGGGATTGTGTGGGTGGTTGTGGCGTACGGGAGTTTCATCGCACCGCGATCGCTTGTGGTGAAGGAATACTCGGTCGATCTCCGCGCTGCGGGCTCACAGGCCACCGGACGATCGCTCGACCTCGCGGTGATTTCAGATTTGCATCTCGGAAAATACCGCCATCTTGAATGGACGCGAAAAGTTGTCGATCGGATCAACGCACTCCATCCTGATGCAGTGCTCCTCGCAGGTGATCTCGCGACAACGATCGCGGGGACCGCTGCTTTCCCACCGCTGCGCGATCTTCGCTCCACGCTCGGTGCATACGCAGCGCTCGGCAACTGGGATTATCGCGCAGGAGCGGTCGATGTACGAAAGGCGTTGGGTTCGTACGGTGTGCAAACGCTCGTCAATCGTTCGGTGCCGATCGAAAAAAATGGCCAGACATTTCGCATCGTCGGTCTCGATGACATTCAGTACGGCAAGCCTGATATGCAAAAAGCGCTCGCTGAAGTGCATGCAAACGAAATTCCTATTCTTTTCGTGCATAATCCCGACGCAGAACAACAAGCCGAGGTACATGACGTCCCACTCGTGATTGCGGGACACACGCACGGTGGCCAGATACGACTACCGCTCATCGGTCCGGTACCGCGCATTCCGACTAAACTCGGCAATCACTATGATCGTGGAGCGTTTTCTGTGGGTGCGATCACTTTGTTCATCACTCCGGGAGTCGGCGAGTCCGGTCCGCGCGCACGGTTGTTTCAGCCGCCGGAGATTTCATTTCTGCACGTCATCTACTAAGAGCCTCTATGTCTACCAAAAAACATTCCGTCGTGATTCTCGGTGCTGGATTCGGTGGCATCGCCGCTGCGCGTACTATCGCCGCTGCGCATCGTGACGGTGTGCAGGTGACCGTAATCGACCGTTCGTCGGTGCATGTTTTTACACCGCTCTTGTATGAAGCGGCGAGCGGTTTTGTTGAGCACGAAAATCTTGGTACAGCGAAGTTGTTGCACACCGGTGTGACGGTCGATTGCGCGTCACTTTTTTCTCAATGGGGCGTCGATTTCGTGCACGATCACGTGGTCGGTATCGATTGGGAGCGTCGCGAAGTGCAACTTGGTGTGATGTCGCCCGTGCGATTCGATGATCTGATCGTTGCGCTCGGTGCAGAGGTAAATTATTTTGGCATCGAAGGCATGAAAGAACATGCATTGATTCTCAAAACTGTGCATGATGCCGATCGTGTGCGCCAGCGTGTGCACGACATGCTGCACATGAAGGAGATGGGGAAGCGTGAGACGCTGAACATTGTGATCGGTGGCGGTGGTGCCACAGGAATCGAACTCGCTTGCGAGCTCACGATGTTGCTTCGTAAGCACATGGTGAAGGGGCATCTGAAAGTCGGTGATTTTCACATCACGGTTGTTGAGGCGTCGCCGCGCGTGCTCGGTGCGATGGGTGCGGAGCTTTCGGATTTTGCGCGTGAACGATTGATGCGCCTCGGTGTGCATTTGCATTTGGATAGCGCGGTAAAAAAAGTTGCGCTCGGACACGTCACGATCGTGCCGCGTGCATGCAAACCGGGCGAAACGACCGATCAGTTGCTCTGTGATTTTCAAAAAGAGGGAGAAAAAGTGTTGGACGCAGATCTCGTTCTTTGGTGCGGTGGGATTCGTGGGTCGTCCTCGCTCGAAGCACTCGGCCTGTCGCTCGATGCGCGCGGGTTTCGTGTGGAGGTCGGTCCGACGCTCGAAGCGCCGAACAAACAAAACGTGTACGTCATCGGTGATTCCGCGCTTCTCATCGATCCTTCGACGAAGCAGCCGGTGCCGTGGCTCGCGCAGGCAGCGATTGCGATGGGGGAGACTTCAGGCAAGAGTGTTTTGTCGCGCGTCTCTGGCGGTGACGCGGTCGCATTTCGTTTCCCGAAATTTCCCGCGGTCGTTCCGCTCGGTGGAAAGTACGCGGTCGCGACCGCTTTCGGACGCAAGTTCAAAGGAAGTGTTGCGTGGTTTTTACACGAAGCAGCGACGTTGATGTATTTCCTGGGCATTCTTCCCCCGTGGACCGCGGTGCGGTTGTGGTGGCGGGGGACAGTGTTGTATACGCGGAATGATTAGGTATTGTCATTCCGGGCCGTGACCCGGAATCCAGAAACGTAAAAAAAGACCAAACGATTTCTCGTTTGGTCTTTTTATTTTGTGGATTCCGGGTCACGGCCCGGAATGACAAAAAAAGAGGTGGCCGGAATGACAAAAGAATGTACTGCGGCTCGATAAAAAAGACTCCCGCTCGAGAAGCTCTCGAGGGGGAGTCATTGTAGCCGCCGGTGCGGTTGTGGGTTAGGCCGCTTCGGGCGGGTCGTCCTCCGGCGTGACGCTGGCGACCGAGCCCTTGTCGGTGGGCTTCGGCACGGGGGCGCCGCCGGTCTGGGTCGCGTCGTTGGTGTTCGCCGGGCCGCCGCCGGTCTTGGTTCCGTCGTCGTTCGCCGCCGTGTCGCTCGCGGGCGTCACGATGGTCTCGGTGCTGCCCGCCTTCGCGTCGCCGCCGGTGTTGTTCTTGACTTTCTCGTTTGCGTCCGTGTCGTAGCTCGAGCCTCCCATGGGTCGGTCTCCTTCTTCTCTCGGGGTTGGGGTGATCGTGCCAAACGCGGCGCGATCTTGTTCTGGAACAACATACTCGAATTGGCGTTTTTTGTCAAGAGTAGTCGGCAAATGATGCAAAAATGACCGGTTTGCTTCGGTTTTTTGTGGTATACTGCTCCATGGAACCTCTGGAAAATTCTCTTCCAACGGAAAATGGCTATTTTTCCCGCACGCTCCGACGCCGCGTCCTCAGCGATGCTCCACATCGCTTGTGGCGCTTCATCGAAGCGTGCAGAAAAAATATCTCGTTTCCCGTTTGGAATATAATTTTCCAGAGGTTCCTAAGCATCATATGTCGCTAAAGACGCTGAAAATGCAGAAGAATTTGCGGGGGAAACGGGTGCTTTTACGCGTGGATTTTAACGTGCCGATCGCTCACGGAAAGGTGAAGAGCGACGCCGATTCACGTATTCTCGCCGCGCTTCCCACGATCGATTTTTTACGAAAGAGCGGAGCAAAAACGATCATCGTTGCGCATCTCGGTCGACCCGAAGGACGTGAAAAAAAATTTTCTCTTGCGCCGGTTGCGAATTATCTTGCGAAAGGACTCGGCGAGAACGTGCTGTTTGTAAAAGAGAATCTTGAACAAGTAGGAAAAGTGGAACGCGCACTTTCCCCGTTGAAAGACGGCGGCATCGCGATGTTGGAGAACATTCGTTTTTACAAAGGAGAAAAAATGAATGACGCAGGTTTTGCACGACGGCTTGCATCTCTTGGCGACCTGTATGTCGACGACGCGTTCGCTGACGCGCACCGCGATCATGCATCGATCACCAGTATCGCTGCATTTCTCCCTTCTGTCGCTGGATTTCTCATGGAAACAGAGGTGACACAACTCAGTAAATTGTTACAGCGTCCGAAGCGGCCGTTCGTGGTGCTGCTCGGTGGCGCAAAGGTTGCCGACAAACTTCCGGTGATCGAGCGCATGCAAAAGTTGGCAAGCACTGTTTTGGTTGGTGGAGGAATGGCGAATGCATTTTTACGCGCGAAAGGATTTCAAACCGGACGCTCCACGGTTACAGCAGCAGAGGTGAAAATTGCAAAACGTTTTCTCAAAAAAAAGAACGTACTGATCCCGATCGATGTACTCACCGCGAAGCGACTTGATGATCGCGCGCAGCCGATCGTGCGGAAACCAAAAGAAGTACGGCGTGATGAATTTATCATCGATGTGGGAGTCGAAACGATCCGTGCTTGGTCTACCATTTTAAAAAAAGCGAAAACGATAGTGTGGAACGGACCGGTCGGATTGTTCGAGGTGAAAAAATTTAGCCACGGTTCTCTCGCGCTCGGACGGGTGATCGCCGCGCGGTCTTCGGGGGAAGCGTTCGGTGTGGTCGGTGGGGGAGAAACGGTGCAATGTTTGGAGCGAACGGGGATGGCGCAGTTTGTGGACCACGTATCTTCTGGCGGCGGCGCGATGCTCGAGTTCCTTGCGGGAGAAACATTACCCGGCGTTAAAGTTTTAAAAAAATAATTTGTTTTTATGCATGATATGCACAACGAAAAAAGTGGATGTTGCGGTGAGCAACGTGAACCGAGCACTGGCATGAACGATTGGCACGAGCGAAAGAAGGCAAAATTGATCTGCATGTGTCTCGCGCTTCTCGCGCTCACTGCGTGGCTCGGATTCAAGGCGCGAAACGAAGCGCGTCAGTATAATTTTATCGGCGTACCGATCGAGCGTAACGTGATCACGGTGTCTGGTGAAGGAAAAGTTATCGGTATTCCTGATGTTGCGGGAGTTGATCTCGGTACAACCATTGAAAAATCCACTGTCGCCGAGGCACAAAAAGAGAACACGCGGATCATGAATCAGTTGGTCGAGCAGTTGAAAGGCGCGAACGTCGACAAGAACGATATTCAAACGACCGCCTACAACGTGTATCCGAATTACAACTGGAACGACGGCAAGCAGACGCTGCGCAGTTACACCGTCGCGCAGACTGTGCACGTAAAGATTCGCAATCTTGATAAGGTCGGTGACATTCTCGGCAAGGCGGGAGCGCTCGGCACGAATCAAATCGGTGGGATTCAGTTCACGGTTGATGATCCGGAGAAGTTAAAAGAAGAAGCGCGCGCCAAGGCGTTGAAAAATGCAAAAGAAAAAGCGAAGGCACTTGCGACAGTTGCAGATGTGAAGTTGCGTCGCGTGATTTCGTTCGATGAATCACAAGGCGGAACGATGCCGCCGCCGATTTTTTACGGAAAAGGAGGTATGGGCAGCATGGCGGCAGACGCTGCGCCTGCGCCGAGTATCGCGCCAGGGAGCAATGAGATCATCGTTACCGTGAACTTGACCTACGAGATTGAATAGTTGAGATGCAGATAAGTCCCGTTAGTACTGTTTTTCTATGCCAAAAATTACCGAAATTAAAGCGCGAGAGATTCTGGATTCCCGTGGTAATCCGACTGTAGAAGTAAAGGTGACCGTTGAAGGTGGTTTTTCGGCAAAGGCATCGGTACCGTCCGGCGCATCGACCGGTTCACATGAGGCGCTTGAACTTCGCGACGCTGATCCGAATCGTTATGGTGGAAATGGTGTACTCAAGGCAGTAGCGAACGTTAACAACGTGCTCGCAAAAAAAATGCGAGGCATGGAAGTGTCGCAGCAGCGCAGAATCGACGAAGCGATGCTCCATATCGATGGCACAGAAAACAAATCCAAACTCGGTGCGAACGCGATACTCGGCGTGTCGCTCGCTGCAGCGCGAACTTCGGCGGTTGCGAGTGGTGTACCGCTCTACAAGTCGCTTCGCACAACGTTCGGTATCAAAGGTACGGATTATCCGATGCCACTTCCGATGGTGAACGTGTTAAACGGTGGCGCGCACGCGAATTTTTCTCTTGATATACAGGAGACGATGGTGATTCCACGACTGAAGACGATGCGCGAACGAGTTCGTGCGGGGAGCGAAATTTTTCATGCGCTTGGAAAAATTCTTAAGAAAGAGGGGTTTGCGACCACTGTCGGTGACGAAGGTGGGTATGCACCGAAGCTTGCACAAAATGAAAAAGCGTTTGATTTCATTCTCGATGCGATCGAAGAAGCCGGCTATGCTCCAGGAAAAGAGGTTGCGCTTGGTGCGGACATCGCCGCGTCGGAGTTTTACGATGCAAAAAAGCGCCGGTATGTGATGAAAGTGGACGGAAAATCGCTCGATGCGGCGGGGATGATCCTCATGTACGAAAAGTGGTTGAAAAAATATCCGATCATGTCGATCGAGGACGGGCTCGCAGAGGATGATTGGGATAATTGGGAGACACTCACAAAAAAATTGGGAAAGAAGTTGACGCTCGTTGGCGATGATTTGTTTGTGACGAACGTTCGTCGTCTGGAGCAGGGGATTTCACGTCATGTTGGGAACGCGATTCTCATTAAAAACAATCAGATCGGTTCACTTTCGGAAACGATGGATGCGATTTTTCTTGCGCAGAAGCACGGGTACAAGGTCGCGATTTCACATCGGTCAGGAGAAACTCCCGACGCGTTCATCGCTGACGTTGCGGTCGCAGTGCGAGCAGAGTTCATCAAAACCGGTTCGTTTTCGCGTGGTGAACGGTTGGCAAAATACAATCGTCTCATGGAGATTGAGGACGAGGTTTCTCTGTAAAGTGCGCAGAGGATATGGTAGCGTAACGCAAATATGTCCGCATCGCGCCCGAAACCGCTCGTGCTCGTTATTCTTGATGGATGGGGTGTCGCTCCGTCGGGAGAGGGAAATCCTCTCGCTGCAGCGAGTACTCCTGTTTTTGATGAGCTCGTCACGACGTTTCCGACAGTCACCGTTCGTGCATCCGGCGAAGCGGTCGGATTGTCGTGGGGTGAGATGGGTAATTCTGAAGTCGGGCATCTGACGATCGGTGCAGGAAAAATTTTCTACCAATCGTTTCCGCGCATCAATCTTGCGATTCAATCGGGAGAATTTTTGAAGAACCAGGCGTTTCTTGATGCTGCCACGCACGTCAAGAAAAAAAATTCCACCTTTCACATTCTTGGTATTGTCAGTCCAGGAAACGTACACGGTTCAGATGAACACATTTCCGCCTTGCTCGATTTCGCAAGTCAACAGGGACTGCGCGATGTTGTTGTGCATGTGATTCTTGATGGTCGTGACACGATCTACAATACTGGTATTGATTTCGTAAAAAATTTGGTTGCAAAGATGGGACAGGTTGGCGTCGGTCGAGTGGGCTCGATCTCTGGACGATTTTATGCGATGGACCGCGACAATCGTTGGGATCGCGTGGAGAAGGCGTACCACGCAATGATCGGCGCTGAAGGTGTTCCCACGTTTGATGATCCACTTGCTGCGATCGAAGCGTCATACGCAAAAAAAGTGTACGACGAAGAATTTGAGCCTGTGGTGATCACTAAGGATGGAAAAGCGAGTGGTCCAATCAAGGATGGCGACGCAGTGGTGTTTGCAAATTTTCGTCCAGATCGATCGCGTCAGATTTCCTCCGCTTTTTGTTTGCCAGAGTTCAAGAATTTTCCGCGGACGTTCATGAAGGATCTGTCGTTCACTACCATGACAGAGTATGAACGCGGTCTCCCTACAAAGGTCGCATTCCCTCCGGAAATGATTTCGACCTGTCTTGCGAAGGTGTTGTCTGACGCAGGACTTACGCAACTGCACATTGCGGAGACAGAAAAATACGCGCACGTAACTTTTTTCTTGAACGGCATGCGCGAGGAAGAATATCCGGGCGAGGAGCGCGTGATTATTCCATCACCGCGCGTATCGTCGTACGATCAAGCGCCGGAGATGTCGACACCAAAAATTACTGAGCGCATCGTGAAGGAGATACAAGCGGGGAAATACGACGTAATCATCGTGAATTTCGCGAACGCTGACATGGTCGGTCATACCGGAAATTTTGACGCGACGAAGCGCGCCGCAGAAATAGTCGATACTTCTCTCGGAAAAATTGTTTCGACAGCGTTGCCGCTCGGAGGAGTGGTGGTTGTCACTGCGGATCACGGCAACGGTGAAGAGGTGCTCAATCTTCAGACTGGCGTGCTCGATAAAGAACACAGTACGAACGCGGTGCCATTTTTGGTGATCGGTGAGCAGTGGCGTGGGCAGGCCGCGCCATCCGGCGACGCACCGCTCGGTGATCTATCGCTCATGTCTCCTGTTGGCATGCTCGCTGATACTACGCCAACGATTCTCAAAATTCTCGGTGTTCCGCAGCCAGACGAGATGACCGGTGGCTCGCTCATCTAAGGAACCTCTGGAACATAGTTTTCTAGAGGTTCTCTAATGTCCAAAGTTTTCTTGTATGCTGCATGCAGATGAAATCATGCGTGTGCTCACGCGTCGTTACCGGGAACCTGCAGAGGCAGCAAAAGCGACTCCGTGGAAGGTGCTCTTGTTTACTGCGCTCTCTGCGCGTACGCGCGATACACAAACAGAGCCAGCGTTTCGTCGCGTGATCACCGCATACCAAACTCCCGCAGCACTCTCTCGCGCTCGTGAAGCCGATGTCGCGCGTCTTTTAAACACGATAGGTTTGTATCGCAGCAAGGCACGAAATATCGTCGCGCTCGCAAAGATGCTCACGACGCAATATAAAGGTCGCGTGCCGAAAGATATGGACGCGCTTGTCGCATTGCCTGCGGTCGGAAGAAAAACTGCATCGTGCGTACTCGCGTACGCATTCGGTATTCCGGCGATCGCTGTTGACACGCATGTGTTTCGTATCGCAAACCGTCTTGGATGGACGAAGGAGAACACACCAGAAAAAACAGAACGTGCGCTTCGTGCGCGCATCCCTAAGCGTCATTGGATACGTATCAACAAAGTGATGGTTCCGTTTGGTCGAGAAATTTGTGGGCGTGTTCCGAAGTGTTGGATGTGTCCGGTTGCCAAGTGGTGCGATTTTTCAGAGAAGACCCGCGCCCCAAAATAAAAGAAGAATGGTACACTAAGAGCCTGTTCAGAATCTCTCTATGATCCGTTTTGATGCCGAGGCGTTTCGACGTCTGAACAATGTAGCGGGGAAATATCCTGCGATCGATGCCGTGGGTATTTTTTGCGCGCGGTATCTGATTCTTGTGATGTTTGTTGCGGTGTTCGCTCGCGTTTTCATCGTTATGCGGCGACCGGAATCGCGCGATTTCGCCGCGATTCTTGAAGCTGCGGATTTTCGCGCGGTGCTCGCTGGTACACTCGCTTTTATCGGTAATTGGGTGTTCAGCCTTTTTCTTTTTCGTCCGCGTCCGTTTGTCGCGCTGCTCGACGTACATCGTTTGATACCCGCCCCGTTATCAGCCCACGCTTTTCCATCAAGTCATTCTTCTGTTGCATTTGCGCTCGCTTTTTCAATTTTATTTGTTGATCTTCCTTTCGGTCTCGTTTTGCTTGTGTGCGCGGCTGCCGTTGCGCTCGGGCGTGTGTATGTCGGTGTGCATTACCCACTCGATGTGATCATCGGAATTTTTGTCGGATTATTTTGGGCGATCGTTGTACAGTATTTTGGCATCTTGTTGCATGATGTGGAATTTTTTACTGCGTGGTTCATCAAGAGGAAACGATTATGAAAATAAAAGCGATCATTCTTGCTGGTGGTGGCGGAACGCGCTTGTGGCCGGTATCGCGGCAGCACACACCGAAGCAGGCGCTGCCGATTATCGGTGAGATGACCTTGCTTCGCGCGACGTATGCGCGGATTCGCAAAGGATTTGCCGCAAAAGACATCTACATCGCAACGGCGCAGTCGCAGCGCGACCTCATCCGTGCGCAGGTGCCGTCACTGCCGGCAGAAAATTTTATCGTTGAACCCGAACGCCGAGATACCGCTGCTGCGATCGGCTACGCATTGTTACACATCGCACAGCGTGATCCGCACGCGTTGTTTGTGACGGTAAATTCTGATGCGTACGTGCGCGATACGACCGAATATCTTCGCACACTTCGTGCTGTCGCCGCGGCGGTCGCGGCGACACCTGACCACGTCGCTCTTGTGGGCATCACCCCCACGTATCCTGAAACAGGATATGGATATATTCGCATCGGTACGCCGAAACTCGAAGTGACTGAAGATGGCAAACGCTACGACGCGTTCGATGTCGCGCGCTTCGTCGAAAAACCGGATCTCATGACCGCGGAGAGATATTGTACCGACGGGAGCTATCTTTGGAACCCCACCTTGATCGTCGGTTCAGTGCGGCACTTTCTTTCATTGTACGACACGCATCTTCCAGTGCATGCGGCGACATTTCGCGATCTTGCACCGTTACTCACGAAACGAAACATGGCCCCGACGCGACGCGCGCTGTTTGCACGGCTACCTTCTGTAAGTATCGATTATGGTATTCTTGAAAAGGAAGAGAAACTTTTTGTAATCCCCGCAGATTTCGGTTGGGCAGACGTCGGTCATTGGCGCGCGGTGCGTGATATCCTCGCAGATGATCCAGAAACTGATGTAGTGAAAGGTGCGCATGTAGGCGTCGACTCTGGTGGAAATCTTATCTATAGTTTTTCTGGAAAACTTGTGGCGACTGCCGGCGTTCGTGACATGATCATCATCGAAACCGAAGACGCGATACTGGTGTGTCCGCGTGATCGCGCGCAAGATGTGAAAAAAATTGTTAGTACGATGGAGCGCGATCGAAAACTTCAAAAATATTTATAATGCGCAGGTCATCCTTCATTATAGTAAGTATTCTTGTGGTCGCAGCGCTCGCGTGGACCGCACTGTATTTTGGTACACCGGGCACACCGTCAGACGCGACATTTGTAGTGGAGTCGAGCGACTCAGCCCAGAAGATCATCGACCGCCTCGTGTTGCGCGGTTTTGTGAGGAGTCGTTTGTTGTTTAAAATTGCTTTAAAGACGAGCGGTCTCGCAACGCATCTTCAGCCAGGCACGTACACACTTGCCGATGTAAATTCGTACGAAGAAATTATCATTCGACTTTCTTCGGGTGGCGTACGCGCGAGTGAATTTACACTGAAGATTATTGAAGGATGGGATTTACGAGATATTAAAAAAGCACTCGAAGCCGCAGGATACGCGCAAGCGAATCGTTTTTATGAAGTGACAGGACTCCCCGCAACCGATCATCGCACGCTGTCCGCAGCAACTGCACCGAAACCTGATGATTTTTCCAACACATTTTTGTTTCTTAAAGAAAAACCATCCTACGTCAGCCTCGAAGGATATCTTTTTCCTGACACCTATCGCATTTTTAAAGATGCAACGGCGGAGGAGTTAGTAAAAACTCTTCTTACGAATTTTGATCGAAAAATTACACCAGAGTTACGTGCGGAGTTCGCTGTGCATAGTCACTCGATGTATCAAGTAGTGACGATGGCGAGCGTTATCGAGAAAGAAGTGCGTGGTGATGAAGACAAACGAAAAGTTGCCGATATTTTTTGGCGTCGCCTTGCGAGGGGGATGGCGCTTCAGGCTGACTCCACGGTAAATTATGTGACCGGCAAAGATCATGCGTCCGTGCTTCTCCAGGATACAAAAAATGTTTCGCGGTACAACACCTATAAGTATCCTGGACTGCCTCTCGGTCCGATCGATAACCCCAGCCTCTCTTCGGTTCGTGCCGCAATCGACCCTGAGCCGAACAATTATTGGTTTTTTCTCACTGATAAAGACGGTGCTGTGCGTTATGCATCAACATTTGATGAGCATATTCGGAACAAAGCACGGTATCTACGATGATATGCGTAATTTTTCTTTGCGAACCTTTCTCTATCGTTGGTTGGTCCCGTTCGCGCTCGCGGCAGGGAACGGTGTTCTTCCTGGTAGCGCGTATCTCGTAGTGGAGGCGTACACGCGTTTGGTGTTTGCACTTATCACATTGTCAGTCATCGTTATTTTTTTTCCGCAAGGTTCTTTAGCGACCTCTCTTGTTTTTGTAGTGGATACTTTTTTTCTTGCACGAAGACACCCGATACATCCTCCACGTAACAAGAAATTTTTTGTACTCGGTTTCCTTGGTATTATCGCGTATGTGGGTGTGGTCCTATCGGTTATCGCAAAACCATCGAGGTTTACTTGGTCGATGAACGCTTGCGGCGTTGTGTATCACTACAACGCCCGAGCTAATGAGCGGTGTGTGAGCGAGTGGCAAAAAAGCAATGGGTCAGTGACGCTACGAACCACAAAAAAGAACGATGCGGAATGTGATGCGTATATGTTGAACGATGTATTAAAAGAAGGAGACGCAGATCGTCGTGGGAGGTTCAGAGATCTGTGTTATTTGATGCGTGCGGTGATGTCTAACGACGAAGGGTACTGTACGTCGAGTGTTGACGGGGCGCATCAGTGTATGACTTTTCTTGCGGCGGTAAATAAAGATGTACATATGTGTGATGCAGATACCGTAGAAAAAAGCGTGTGCGAGCTTGCATCAAAGAACGGTGTGGCGAGAGCATCGATATTAAAAGAAGTTGGTACTATGGGCTGTGACAAGGAGGGGTTTGGTAAAGAGCTCTCTTCTCGTTGTGCGTCGGCGTTTGGTGTGTATTTTGATGGTGTGCATAAGGCATACAGCAACAGCTTGCAATAATTTTGTCCTTTTTTATCCGTCGTAGTACGCTCTCTATTGCTTAGGAACCTCCTCAAAACTCTCTTCCGGCGGAAAACGGCTATTTTTCCCGCCCGCTTTGACGCCGCGTCCTCGACGATGCTCTGCATCGCCTGCGGCGCGTCATCAAAGCGGGACAGAAAAAATATCTCGTTTCCCGCTTCGGAATATAGTTTTTCAGAGGTTCCCTTATGGAAAGTCCCTATCTTGCCGGCCTTAATGCAGAGCAGCGTGACGTCGTCGAACACGGCGACGGTCCTTGCGTTGTCCTTGCGGGTGCGGGTTCAGGAAAAACTCGCACCATTGTGCACCGCGTCGCTCATTTGATTGGAAGCGGTGTTTCGTCGGAGCGGATACTTTTGCTCACATTTACGAACAAGGCTGCGGGAGAGATGATGTCCCGCATCAGCGAACTCATCGGTTCAAAATTTCTCGGCGGTACCCCAGGAGTGTGTGGTGGCACGTTTCATTCGATCGCTAACCGTTTTTTGCGCGCCTTTGCAACGCATGTTGGATATGACGCTAGTTTTTCTATTCTTGATGAAGAAGACGCGCGCGATTTAGTGAAAGCGACGACGCGTGAGCTCGGACTACTGCAGGAAGGCAAGCGCTTTCCGTCGCCTGGTGTGATAAAAGAGTTGCAAAGTTATACAGCGAACGCGATGATCCCATTAGATGAAGCGGTGGCGATCAAGCATCCAAAATTTGTACCACTCCTTCCGGACATCCGTCGCGTAATCGATGGATATGATGCAAAAAAACGGAAGGCGAACGCGATGGACTTTGATGACCTTCTTGTGCGACTCCACCATCTTCTTGTGAACGATGTCACGGTGCGAGAAAAAATTTCCGGACGTTTTCAGTATGTGCTTGTTGATGAGTATCAAGATACGAATCCTCTCCAGGCGTCTCTTGTGCGTTTGCTTGCGGGATCATCACGGAACGTGCTCGTCGTCGGTGACGACGCGCAAAGTATCTACTCGTTTCGCGCAGCTGATGTGCGAAACATTCTTGATTTTCCTAAACACTATCCCGGTGCACGTATTTTTAAATTAGAAACGAATTATCGTTCGACGCCAGAAATTCTTGCGCTCGCGAATGATGTCATTAATAAAAATGTTGAGCAGTTTTCGAAAGAGCTCCGTAGTGTAAAACCGTCCGGTGTGAAGCCTGCCGTGGTCCCGACCGGTTCTGCGGCGCAGGAGGCGGCGTTTGTGGCGATGCGTATCGAAAAGATTATCGATGAAGGTATCGCTCCGCGTGAAATTGCGGTGCTTTTTCGCGCCGCGTTTCATTCGCAAGCGCTTGAGTTTGAGCTCATGAAACGCGGACTCGAGTATGATTATCGTGGCGGTGTGAAATTTTTTGAGCGTGCGCATGTGAAAGATGCGGTGTGCTTTCTTCGCATCGCGGCGAATTTTCAAGATGAAGCGGCGTGGCTTCGTGTGCTGACACTGCAGCAGGGGATCGGGGAAGTTATGGCAGCAAAAATTTTTAGCATGATGCGTGAAGCGGGATCGATTGCAAGTGCGATTCTTTCCCCGGTCGAGCAAAGACTCGGTGCGCGAGCGGCGCGTGGTTGGAAGGATTTGCGTGCCACGCTCGAAAAAATGCATGGCGCTGGAGAAAAACCAGCGGAGCTGGTGAAAGCGGTGCTTAAGTCATCGTACGTTGAATATCTTGAAAATCAGTTTCCAAATTGGCGTGAGCGTCTTGAGGATGTGGAGCAGCTCGCGACGTTCGCTGAAAATTATGAACGCGCTGCCGATCTTCTCGCAGATGTTTCACTTGATGATGCAACGTTCAAGACTCCGCGAAGCAAAGCGATGCAGCGTCAGATGCCAAAAGTTGTGCTCTCTACTATTCATCAGGCGAAAGGTTTGGAGTGGGATACGGTGTTTTTGTTACATCTGACGAATTCCAGCTTTCCTAATCGTAAAGCTGCCATTGAAGATGGGGGATTGGAAGAAGAGCGAAGATTATTTTATGTCGCGGTAACGCGCGCAAAGAGAAATTTGTATCTTTGTTGGCCTGCTGCGGTTGGGCGTGAGGCGTTCGGTATCGAACAACCCTCACTTTTTTTGGAGGAAGCGAACGCGAAGCATCTCGACCTTGGTCTCGTTGAAAAAAGTGGCTGGGGATTCAGTAGTTTTAGAAACTCGCGGGTCACCGATGACGCTGATTCCGGAGATTTTTATGAAGACGATGGGGTTGAGGTGGGTGTGATGGCTGACGACGTACCGCAAGATCCATTTGCAGGGATGAAAGGGAGGATGAAAAAAGTAAACAGCGAGTTGAAGAAGAAATCTTTTTTACGTGAGGTATAGGGAGAGGTAGTCACCCCAACGCATAGTGTCATTCCTACCTCCTCTTCTGTTGTCATTCCGGCCTCCGAGCCGGAACCCAGTCATTGTTTTGTCATTCCGGGCCGTGACCCGGAATCCAGAACGTAAAAAAAGGCCAAACGGAAATCGTTTGGTCTCTTTTATTTTTCTAGATTCCGGCTCGGAGGCCGGAATGACAAAGAAGAAACCCGGAATGACAGAGGCGGGGTCGGAATGACAATAAATGAACCTTTTTATCTTTACACCTTTACACCTCTTTTATTTAGCGATCAGTGCACCGTGAGGAAGAACGTCAACGTCCGAATCGGGTAATACTTTTACATTTTTTATGGCGTAGCCATGATTTTTGAAGGCGGTCGGCGAGAGCGGTCGTAGTTCGTTGTTTACCACCACATATATTGTCGAAGAGGAATTGCTTTTTAGGAGCGTGCCATTTCGAGGTGTGACAGCGACGCCGTCCGCCCAATCAGCCTCGATTCCTCCAGTAAACACGAAATCCGGCGTCATTCCTCTTTGGGTTGCAACAAACGGAGCGATGTATCGCTTCATGCCATTTTGATACACGTAAAATTTTCCACCAGATTTTGCGGTAGAGAAATACGTATTCTCTGCGGGTGGCGCGAAGCCGCCCTTCGCGAGCGCGCTGAAATCTTCGTCGGGCATCGTTAGTACATTTTTGAAACTGAAGGCGTGGTGCCGAAACATCTCCATGGTGAGCGGTCGAAGTTGACCACCGATCACGATGTATGCACTCGATGCTGAATCACTTTTTAGGAGCGTGCCGTCGTGTGGAGGAAGCGCGATGCCGTCAGGCCAGAAGTTTGCGATACTCGACTCGAAGACATAGTCTGCTTTGATGCCACGATTTTTTGCAACGAACGGTGATATCGGATGTTTTGCGCCGTCCTTAAATACGAACATCTCGCGCGCATTGCCATAAGAGAAGTATGTTCCTTCTGCGGGGGTTGCTGATGGACCGAGTGGGAGCGAAGCGAGTTCTTCGTTGCTTGTGAACATCACCACGCTTTTTGCGGTGTAGCCACGATTTTTAAATAGTTCTGGAGTGAGCGGTAATCGTCGCTCCTGACTTACGAGATATGCGCCTTCGCTTGTCGCGCTGCGCACGACGGTGCCGTCGAGAGGTGGAACATATCCATTCTTTGGATAGAGCGCGATTTCTTCGTCAGGAATTTTTTGTAAAATTTTTGCCGCGCCACGCTGCGCAAAAGTAAACGCGCTGTACTGCTGGAGGATGCCGTTATGTACACGATACGTTTTTGGATTGCTGATCCCTCGGAGTACGGTTCCATCGCTCGGGGTGAGTTGGAATCCTGGTACGAATAGCCCGCTATCTGCATCAGAGAGCGGTAGAATCGTTGCGTGATCGAGCGCGCGCTGTTTCAAAACAAAATGTGTTACCGGATGCATGATCCCATCAAGAAAGACGAATTGCGCATCACTCGCCTGTACGACAGTGTTATCTGGTGGGCCGTAGGTAGGACCAACGGGGTAACTGTCGAGTTCTGTTGGTGATGCGGTGATCGCTGCCTTGAGATCGAGCTTGCGAATATCAGCGACGAAGAAGGGGAGACGCTGTCGTTCTCCATCTTCGATAATAAAATAGGTGCGATCAAATGTTGAGACTAAAATCGTACCGTTTGGATAGCGGAACCAAGAGGTAAAAAATTTCCAGAAATTATAGTTGCCATTAAATACGTGCGGAGTGTAGCGGTAGAGCGCTGCGGTTGCGCGGTTACCGAGAGTGACGATTTGTTGCAGGAAAATTCCATTGAAATCACCAAGTGTATTCCCAAGCGTCACATCCTGACCAACTTTTGCTGGAGCACCAGCAATCGTCGGTCCTCTTCCACCAGGAGTGGTAAACGATTTCATTAACGATTTCGTTGCGCCGAGATATCGGTTTCCTTCTGTGTCGGCGTTACCGAAAAGTTGGTAGTAAAAACCGGGGAATAAGTTTCCACAACTACTCCCATCAGGACAATCGAATCCCATTGCATGGTTTAGTGCGCGTCCGAGACGATCGGGCGCGATCGTATTGCCGATCAGCCCTTGTTCTTTGTTCAGTGTGACAAGAATGACTTGCGGATTTAATCCGCTCGCTTGCGAGGCATCCCAAATAAGTTCCGCTGCTGTGCGTAGCCGGCCGAGGTTCGGTTCAGGGTCGCCGAGCGAAGTTTTGAGTGCGGTATTATTCGGCTCAGCGAGCTTCGCTAAAAAATCGGGTGAGGTGTTCGCCAGCACGCTTCCTTTTATTTCAAGAAATCGCTGAATGCCTTCCGGTCCACCGAATGTTTTTGTATCATTGAACGCGGTGTCGGGAATGAGAATGTTTGGATTGAAACCGGGCAACACATCTTGCGCCGCAGCCGCGCTCGGGAGCAGAAGCAAAATTGCTATGAACAGTTTCAATATTTTTTTCATACTCGCGGTTGTCGCGTCGCTTTTTCAATGGCGTCGCGAATTTCGCCGAGTGCACCATCGATCGAGTGAGGGATAAAACGCACATCACCAAACTCTGCTTGGAGATTACGTAACGCGACCGTCATCGCCGACTTGGAAAGTTTGTCGACCTTATTGAATATCACGACAAACGGAACGCCACCGTTTTTTAATTGATCGAGTGCGTGGCGGTCGCTCTCTGTGAATCCGAGGCGACTGTCGATGATTAGCAGCACGAGTACGAGGAGTGCAGAATCTGAGAGGTATGCAGAGATCATTTCTTCGAATCCGCGACCTTGCGATCTTTGCGCGCGCGAGAATCCGTACCCCGGCAAGTCCACGAGATGGAAACGATCGAAGTCGTAGACGTTAATCGTTTGCGTGAGACCCGCCTTTGCACTGGTACGTGCAAGATTTTTTGTGCCTCCGAGATGGTTGATGAGCGAGGATTTTCCCACATTAGAACGCCCCACCATCGCGATCTGTGGTTTGTTGCTTTTGGGGATGTCTGCTGCACGGATAGAGCTGCTTAGGAATTTTGCGGGCATACTTTATTAGTATACTACTTTTCTTCATTAAAAAGTCCGACTCAAGAAGAATCGGACCAATATTACTGCGTTTGTTTTGTGACGACGTATAGCGGATTCGTCCACGCTCTCCGCCGATTTGGTGCGGTCACTCGCATGCGAATGGTTTTTTCACTCCCGTTCGCTGCGTAGTTTGCACCGAGAACGTTCGGTGCATTTTTTACCACCCTTCCACAGTTTGCGATGAACTCGATCTGCGATGGCGTTGGCACAGTGACGGTGATCACACCACGATCTACGAGGATCTCCGAGATCAGTGCGCCCGAGCTTGCGTAGAAGTTTCCTTGCCGCAAACCGGTCATCACCTCGCTCTTCGAGAGCGCGTTTGCAAACACGTACACCGACGACGTCATGCAGTATGCAGCGCGCACGTCGTGACAGTCATCGACTGCGGTGAGAAACGTGCGACGCCCTTCGGAGAGCAGTGTGTCGATGCGAATTTCCGCGTTGTTGTTCGTATCGTCATCGCTTGCGTTCCATACTTCGACCGCGTCGTAATCGTGCAGTGCGAGAAGTGCTTTGTCTGACCAGCACGGATTTTTTGGATACGAGCCTGGCCAGTCCGGATGATTGATCTGCACAAACGATCCTTCGCTTCTTGCGCGATCGATCACGTCTTGCGACACTCGTGCGCCTGGCGCGATCGAACCCACATCGATTCGGTTTTCATGCTGACATCCGTGATCGTTTTCGACGCCGGGAATGAACAGCACGCCGGAGACTTTCGGATCCGAGGTGTGCACGTTGTGATCGGTGATCGCTACGAAGTCGTAACCAGCTGCGCGATACGCGGTCATCACCGCTGCGGGCGACTGCGTACCGTCGGAGTTCGTCGTGTGCGCGTGGAGCTGCCCGCGGTACACCTGTGCTCGTTGTTCGTACGGAGAGTCGAAAACGATCATCGGTATCGTGTCGTGCACACGAGTCGCAGTCGGCGCTGGCGTGTTTTGCGACTGCGCGACCGATGAGCTCTTCGTTGCTCCGGCACAACTCGGCCACGCCGCCGCGAGAGAAACTGCGGCGAGCGCAGCAAGACTAAAATATCGCATCGTGTACTCCTTTAAAAAGACCTTTGGGAACCTCTGCATTCCAGCAGGAAAATCTTTTTCGGTCAATGCAGCTTCGCCTCTGCTTTCTTTTTTCTGTCATTCCGGACTTGATCCGGAATCTAGAAAAATAAAAAAGGCTAAACGGAAATCGTTTGGCTTTACGATTCTGGATTCCGGCTCGGAGGCCGGAATGACAAAAGAGAGGCCGGAATGACAAAAAATGCCTGGGTCCCGGCTCACGGCCCGGGATGATAAAGGTGGTCAATGAAAAACCCCGCACCAAGAATAGGTGCGGGGCAGAGCGGGTGATTACCCGAGGTTGTACTTCTTCAGGACACCGTTGTAGATGTCCTTCGGATCGAGCAGGTCGGCCTTTGCCGGATCGTTGCCGTAGAACGCGACTTCTGATCCGACCACGCGACCATCCACCGAGCGGATGGTGAGGTGGGCGAAACCGTGATCGACGATCTTCAGCTTCCGGATTTCGAAGTCCGTGCCGTGCTTGCCGGTGCCGAGCTGGAGCCCGACACGCGGTCCAAGCGCCGGATCGTACACCTCCATGTGGAGGCCGGTGTGGAAGTTCGCACCGATCACCACCTGGCAACCGGGCGTGCTCTTGTGGCTCGCCGCCACGCGCAGCATCCCCTGAAGGCGAATGCTCTCGGTGGTGGTGTTCCCCATGTGCGGGTGCTGCACGCTCACTCGGATACCCGACGGCATGCTGAACCTGCCGAAGTTCGGGAGTACGAGGATTTTGCGCTTCACGATCTCGCGAACCTTCATGAGGCACAGACCCGCTTCGATCAGCATGTCCTCGATGCTCGAGGTGATCCGGTCGGCTGCGGTGCTGGCTAGCGTCACGAGCGGCTCGCTGCCGTACCCGAGTACCCACTCGTCGTGGTTACCGGGGATCAGCACGTTCGTCGGGAGCGACTCCTCGACACACTTCGCGAGCGCAGCGTCGGAGAGTAGAGCACCCTTCGTCTCGGTGAGCCGCGCAGCGAGCGTGGGGGGGAATCGCTTTTCGAACACCGTACAGGTGACCTTCGCGATCATCTCTCCTGCGAGTCGTTCCTGCGTGGTGCAGTTCAGACCGCCGAACACTTCGCCACGGAGCACGAGGTCGTGCTTGAGACCTTCGATCAGGTCGCCTGCGTGCACGATCCAGTTTGCACCGGTCGCGAGAACCACGCGTGGCATCTCCTCGATGAAGTGTTTGTAGTCGGTTTGCACCGATCCTGCGTGGAGGCATCCGTCAGCGACGAGGCTCTCCACGACCACGTTGCCGTTCAGGGGCGGGAAGCGGAGCTTGGTCTGCTTCCAGCGCGGGTCGAAGTCCCAGCGATGGCTGTCCGGGTAGAACACCAGGCCAGGCCAGCCCTTCCGGAGTCTGCCGGTCTTGCTGACGAGCGACATCGCGGTACGCTCCGCGACGTCTCGTGTGAGACCGGTGTTCTGGACGAGCATGCTGAGCGACATTTCGCCGCCGTTGCTGATCGCTTTGATGATTCGCTTTTTGGTCGGCGAAGCATCGCGCGGCAGCTCGATGTACGTCTGCTCCTTCGCCACGTAATCCTTGTAGGAGTACGTGCGGACGACGGGGTTGATCTGATCTGCGTAGATCTCGATCACGCGGACGCCGATCTGGCTCTCGGAGACGCGCACTCCCTGCAGCTTGTGCAGCACGGGGAGCGACAGCCACGGACGCGGATTCGCACCTTCTGGCTTGGTGAGCGTGACGCCGAAGCATCCCGTCACCTGCAGATCGGGTGACCGCGCGGTGCGGATGTTGCTTGCGTCCTTGAGCACGCGCTGCACGCCGGTCGAGGCGTGATCACCGCGCCACGGAGAAACCGTGGGGGTGAGCACCTCGAGGCGCTTCTTCGCTTGTCGGAGGTGGAATTCGTCGCTTCCCGGCTTGTACGCCCGGATGTCCGTACGCAGAGTCGTGAGCAGCTGTGCCGCCTCCTCGCCGAGAGCGCCGTCGTAGACGGGACTCACGACGATGTGGAGCTTCAGCGCATCACCCTTCGCGTTCGCGAACACGGGCAGCAGCTTTGCAAGCCGCGCCGCGATCGCCTCGGGGCGATACGCCGCGATCTTCTTCTGCACCTGCTCGAGCGAATCGGCTGCGGTGTCGAGCTCCGTGCGGAGATCGTCGTCCTCGTCGTCATTGAGACGCTTCGTGAGCTCGCGGATCTGCTTCTTGAGCTCCCGCTCCTCGCGCTTGAAACGCGCTTCGTTTTTGCGGACGTCTCTTGCGGAGACGAGGCCGCCGGCGAGGATGACGAAGTGCACGTCTTCCTTCTGGAAGTCGGTCTTCGCGAGTTCGACGTAGCCCAGTCGGAACCCGTCGCTGCCGTAGTCGATGCGAGACATCATGCCGATGCGGCAGACGTCGTCTCTCTCGTGCTTTGTGGGTACCATGACTATTACTCCTCTGGGTTGGCAATGAGCCTTACCTCGTGACGGCCCTGTGCTATCTTGAGATACCTCTATCCTAACAGCGATCTTTCTAATGTCAACCGGCAATTTTCTTGCGGAAATAGAGGGGATAAGTTAAGTTTGCCTATCATCCTCGTGAGAGCATTCCTCTATGAAAACCGTTGAATCTGTCACCGAAGGGCATCCGGATAAAGTCTGCGATCAAATCGCTGATGCAATTTTGGACGCGTATCTCACACATGACCCTGCAAGTCGCGTGGCGGTTGAGGTTTTCGGATCGCACGGTGCATTGATGATCGGCGGCGAGGTGACCTCGACCGCAGAGATCGATCCCGCACTGATCGCGCAGCGGGTGTATAAGGAAATCGGATATCACGACGATCTCGAGGTGTTTACGAACATCGAAGAGCAGTCGCCAGACATCGCAATCGGTGTGGATCATGGTGGAGCGGGGGATCAGGGGATCATGTACGGGTACGCCACCATCGAGACGCCGGAATTTTTGCCGCAGCCAGTTGTGTACGCAAATCGTCTTGCGTTCGGTCTCACGAATCTTCGACGCAATCATCCGGAATTTTCTTGGCTTCGTCCTGACGGTAAAACGCAGGTGACGATGGACCGCGGTCGTGTCACCACGCTTTTGATTTCTTGTCAGCATCGTGAAGACATGGCGATCACGGAGATGCGTAAACTGCTCGTGAAGCATTTGATCTCCGCGACCGTGTACGATCTTGAAGACGTACAGGTGCTCGTGAATCCGACCGGCGCGTTTGTGCGCGGTGGGTTTTCTGCAGACACCGGACTCACGGGGCGCAAGCTGATGGTCGACACGTATGGTGGATTGATTCCGCACGGCGGCGGCGCATTTTCTGGAAAAGATCCTACGAAAGTTGATCGCTCTGCGTCGTACATGGCACGGTTCGCTGCAAAAAATATTGTGGCGAACGGTTTTGCAAAAAATTGTTTGGTGTCAGTTGCGTATGCGATCGGTCGCGAGGAACCGGTGATGCTTCGTGCGACAGCGGGCGATGGAAAAGATCTCACGCCATATTTGAAACAGCATTTTGATTTTCGACCGCGTGCGATCTCGGAACGGTTGTCGCTTCGTCGTCCGATCTATCGACAAACCGCTGCGTACGGACATTTTGGAAGAGACGAGTTTCCTTGGGAACACATCGTTTTGCAGTAATGCGTTTGTCATCCCGGACCCCCTCTTTGTCATTCCGGGCCGTGACCCGGAATCCAGAACGTAAAAAAAGACCAAACATGATTCGTTTGGTCTTTGTATTTTCTAGATTCCGGCTCGGAGGCCGGAATGACAAGGTAAGATCGGAGTTTTTCGTTTCCTTCTCTGAATGCGGTATCATGCCTTTATATGGCCATAAGGCAGAAACAGAGATTCTTTGGCGTCCTCTTCTCAATCGTGTGCTTAGGTTTTTTTGCCATACCCGTACTCGCTACTACGGAAGTCGACAGCAATCTCAATAAAAATCTCACCGAGTTAAAGTCTGCGAGCGAGCAGTTTGATACGCAGACAAGCAAAGCAAAACTCGATGCAGCAGGAGTTGCGGTGGTGAAAGATTTACCGCCGGATGTTTTTTTACACGGTCGAATTATTTCACTAGAAAAGGACGTCACGAAAGATGTGGGTGACGCGGGAACGAACGTGCATTTTCGTACGTACACCGCACGTATTACTGGTGGCTCCGAGAAAGGAAAAGAAGTGCAGATCGAAGATAACGATCTCGATACGGTACTTAAAGATGCAAAGCTTGCGCCTGGTGATCAAATTGCGATCGTAAAAACGACAGATGTCGAAGGCAAAGCCACGTATCACATCGCCGATCGTTATCGTGTACCCGCGATATGGTGGATGATCGCCGCGTTTCTTGCTGCGACGATTTTTTTTGGTGGATGGCGCGGATTCACTTCGATTTTTGGACTCGCAATGACGGTACTTATTATCGTCGCGTGGGCGGTACCGCGTGTGATGTCCGGCGGACCCGCGTTTGTCACGATGCTCATTGCAACGTTTGCCGCCGCGCTTTTTTCTTTATATCTCGCGCATGGATTCAACAGACGCACGACGATCGCGGTGGCGAGTACGCTTCTGACACTCGTGATTTCTGTTGTTGTTGAACTTCTTTTTGTGAACGGCGCGCAATTGACCGGACTCGGTAGTGAATCTGCGTATTTTCTTCAAGGAGGGGGATTCGCAGAGATCGATCTCAAGGGATTGCTCCTTGGGGGCATTTTGATCGGCGTGCTCGGTATTCTCGATGATGTCACCACTGCGCAAGTTGCAGTGATTGAAGAATTGAAAGCAGCAAACCCTAATCTCGGGTTTCGCGAACTATATCGCCGCGGCATTTCCGTCGGAAGAGAACATATCGCATCGCTTACGAATACGTTGTTTCTCGCGTATGCGGGCGCCTCGCTTCCACTGTTTATGTTATTTTCTGCGCACAACAGTCAGCCGCTTTGGTTTATTGCGAACGGCCAAGTGATCGCCGAGGAGGTTACGCGTACGCTCGTCGGCAGTATTTGTTTAATTCTCGCGGTACCGATTTCAACGTTGATCGCAGCTCGGCATTTTGCCACGCGTACGGTGCATTCCGCGGAGGTTAGTCCGCACCATCACTAAAATATGGGAATCTTCGGATCAACATTTATTGACGTCGCTTCGTTCGCCATACTTCTCTGGTACGTTTACGATGGGTGGCGACGTGGTTTGTTCATGCTCCTCATCGAAACGATCAGTCTTATCGCTTCGTTGATTCTTGCGCTCGCATTGTCGCCGATACTTTCGCGTTTTTTGGTGCAACATACGCACCTCGGCTCTCCGCTTGCGAAATCATTCGTGTTCGTTATCCTCTGCGTTGTTGTTAAATATTTGTTTGCTTTTGTGGAGCCGTGGTTGCATTACCGTGTTCCAGAACGGTTCCGTGCGTCAAACGTCAATCATTTTTTCGGAGTGATTCCTGGGGCAGCGTACGGCTTGTTTGTTTTGTTTGTTCTTTTTACTTTTGTTCTTTCCTCACCGATTCCACCCGCACTCAAAACTGATGTCGTCGCATCGCATTCCGGACTTGCGCTCCGTTCCGCGACTGAAGTGCTCGATCGAACGCTCACTGCGCATTTTGGAACGTTCTTTAAAGAAATGCTTCCGACAGACATCAAAGAGGGGAAGGTGGCAGAGGAGAACGTTGAATCGATCGCCCTGCCATTTAAAACTACGGCCTTCACTATTTCAAACAAGGATGAGCAGCGCCTGTTTGCATTTACGAATGCGGAGAGAATAGCGAATGGACTTGCGGCGCTTATTTGGGACGAAAAACTTTCTGACATCAGCCGCAAACATTCTGCAGACATGTTGACGCGAGGATATTTTTCTCACATCACGCCAGAAGGAAGATCGCCGGTTGATCGAGCCGACGTGGCGAGGTATCCCTTTCAATTGTTCGGTGAAAATATTGCGCTCGCTCCTGGTGTATCAGAAGGACATAGCGCACTCATGCAAAGTCCGGGTCACCGTGCAAATATTCTCTCAAAAGAATTCACAAAGATCGGTATCGGCATTCAGAGCGCGCCACCGTACGGGCTCATGATTACGGAAAGTTTTGCTGATTAAATTTTTTGTTGTCATCCTGAACTTGATTCAGGACCCAGTCATTTATTGTCATTCCGGCCTCCTCTTTTGTCATTCCGGGCCGTGACCCGGAATCCAGTAAAAAAGACCAAACGATTTTCGTTTGGTCTTTTTTACATTTCTTGGTCCTGAATCAAGTTCAAGATGACAAAAGAGTATGGCTGCATTTTACGCGACGTGCGCGAGTCTAAACGCATCACAGCGCACGTTTTCACGCGCTTCGCTTGTCGACGGTGCGGCGCGATGAACACGGAGCATCGGGAACAGATTTAAAAGGAGGAACTCGTATCGCATCGGTTTTTTCTGTTTTCGCGTGCGATCATGACGACTATCATCTTGATGATACTCTGGCTCGTTGTGGTGTGTAGCGTCTGTGGTCAATATTTCAGTTCGTGATGAGGCGAGTGTGTGTATGGTTTGTACTGGTGCGGGAATAAGAAGAGTAACAAACGTTCCTGACCATCCTTTTTCTTCCTGTGCAGCGGTTTCACGGTGCATCGTCTGAAGTGCGCTCCTATAAAAGCGGGCCAGCTGTTCATGAAAAACCACTATAAGCTGCGCCAGATATAACAATATAAGGGTGTATTTTACATACTTTCCTATTGACATAGAACAGGTCCTCCACTTTTATGGTACCGTCAGTGAGATATCGTCCGCAACAGCTTTGTCAAGGGAGCCTCCGGATAGGTTTTAGACCCGTGTTTGCATGGACATCCTCCTCGTGTTTGCGCCAGTATTCGTGCAGATGTTCCTACTTTCGTTTGTAGGAAGCATTGTTAATCGGACAGCCTATCGTTTTTTTGGAAAATTTTTGTATCTTTTGCTCATGTGGCCGGGAGTTGTTGTGCATGAGTGTTCACACGTCATCGGATGCATACTTACTCGCACAAAAATTCATCAGGTGAAATTTTTTTCGCCGCAGCAAGAGGGGAATGAGATGGTGCTTGGATACGTTGCACATGATCGACCAAAAAGTGCGATTCGCCGAACGATCGTTGCTGGAGCACCTTTTTTTGGTGGTGCTGCGGTGATTTTTTTATTAGTACATATTTTTCTTCCCTCGACAGCGCGGATTGCGTTTTCTTTTGCAGGAACACCAGCCGGATTTATCGATGTGTGCCTCCGCGCTTTAAAAGAATACGGACGTTTTGCTTTTTCTATCATGAGCGTCATCAACCTATCGTCGTGGAAGAGCTACGTATTTTTGTACCTGCTATTCTCGATCTCTGCACATGTTGCGCCATCACGAACAGATTTGATTCACGCCTTGGAAGGGGTGGCATTTTTTGGAGCGATGCTTCTCGCTGCGCAGTGGGTTATTTTTCACTTCGCACCAGCGCACACATTTATTTTGAGAGTATGGTCCGTGCAGATTGCGAGCGCGCTTACTGTATTTTTCGGGTACGGCCTCGTGATACTTTTAGTTGTGGCGGTGGTTCTCGGAATTGTCGCCACCATTTTTCGTCATAGACAGTGAGCCGATTTTTTGCTATACTTAGTTCATCATGAGTTACAAAAAATTTCAGGTCTATTTTTTTCTTATCTTTTTGGCTTTAAGCCTTGCGTTGACGCTCATGGTTTTTTGGCCGTATCTTACCCTGCTTGCATTCGGGGGAGTGCTCGCTATCATTTCTCGCCCGATCTATCATCGTTTGTATCGCATCCTCAAGTCTGACACCGCTTCTGCATTTTTGACGATCATTCTGATAGCAACGGCGGTGCTTTTACCGCTCGCATTTTTTATCGCTTCGCTTTCGACAGAACTGCTTGGTTTATTTTCCAACATCAAAGGGCACATCGACAGCGAAACTCTTTCTCGTCTTTTGCGCACCGTTCTCCCACCCACGATGCATGCACAAATTCCCGCGATGCTGGATGAAGGTGTGCGAATCGTTCAGTCAATTGCAGAAGCGCTTTCAAAAAATCTTTTTAAGTTTTTCTCAAACCTCGTGAACGTTTTTGTTGGTCTCGTTGTAGTCGTTATTTCGGCGTACTATCTTCTTAAAGATGGCGCCCGTGTGAAAACGAGTCTCAAAGCACTCTCGCCTCTTGGTGACGAACACGATGAGTTGGTGTTTACACGCATTATTACCGCAGTGAGTGCGGTGATGAATGGAATATTGATCGTCAGTATTCTTAAAGGAATGCTGACCGGTATTTTCTTTTGGATTTTTGGTGTTCCTGCACCATTGTTTTGGGGAACGATGACTGGGTTCGCTGCATTTATTCCGATCTTTGGATCCGCTATCGTTCTTGTGCCTGCGATTGCGTATCTTTTTTTTGCGGGGCATCTTAGTGCTGCTGTTGGACTTGCTGTTGTTGCTACAGCGGTGATTGGAACGGTCGATAATTTTTTGCAGCCAAAATTAGTACAGAGCAAAACGAACATCCACCCACTGCTGGTACTGTTGTCCATTTTGGGCGGCTTTGAGTTCTACGGATTTTCGGGATTCATTTTGGGGCCACTCACTCTCGCTGTGCTCATGGCGCTTCTCGATATATATAAAAAAGAGTTTCGGCATTATCTCGAGCACGCTGAATAAAAGATGGCCGCTCACCGCGGCCATCTTTTATAAATACTGTCGTACATCAGCGAATGATTTTCCGGCGAGCCAGGAATTTGATGACCATTTTTCTTGAGAGATATCTTTTCCAAACCATTCCGGGGGAGTGAACGCGCTTCGTGCATCTTCATTTGGAAATTCCACTTCGACTTTTACGAATCCTTCGAGCGGACCGAGAAATACGTCGAGTTCAGCAGTGAGACCGTTCACAAGAGGGATGAGGTGACGTCGTTTTGTAAGAGATCGCACCGAAAGCGTCACTAGACGGTTGTACTGTTCTTCAGAGAGTGGAATGGTGAGCTCGTCTTTTCGTGACGGATCAGTGGGATCGATCGTCAATTTTTTTGTGAGTTCAAACGTTCGATCTGCGCGGCGAAGTCGTAACGGTTCTTTGCCCTCAGTGAGGTAGTGTTGTTCGATATTTTTTATTTTTGTGTCATCGAACGGTGGTATTTTTGCAACAAGAAACGATCGTTCGTTTTCAATCATAATTATTTTGCAGTGACGAGCGCCACCAATATATTCCACACCGTTCGAAGAAGCGTGACAAATTGGAGAATTATTGTTTTTGAAAATTGCCCAATTTTTTCTTGGAGTAGCGACCAGAAATTTTTTACCGCTTGCCCGAGTTCCGGTGACTGTGTGGTTTGCACAACCTCCGTTTTCATCTGATTCATCTCCGGGGTGTTGATGTTGATCGTTGTTGCTGCGGTTGCAAGTTCTGCGGAGATTTTATGTGGAGGAGCTGTTGTCGTTTTTTCTTTCGTGGGTATTTCAGGGTTCAGCACAGCGTCGTTTTTTTGAGGAAGCGGCTGAAAATTTTCCTCGACAATTTTAGAGAGCGTATCGAGAAAGCCTAAAGATTTTTGCAGTGATTTTAAAGGTGCAGAAGCGGTGGCGGTAGTTGTAGTAGACGATGGTCCAGCAGGTGATGCGTCAGACGGTGCAGCACTCGGTGGTGAAGTATTTTGGTAGGCGAGCTGTGTGCTCGAAAGAATATTTGGTGAGTGCGGATCTGTGCCGATTTGTATCTCTAGTGCATCTGACAGGCCATCATTATCAGAATCAACCACGAGCGGTGTTGGGGATTTTTTTTGTTGTGGTGGGGCTTCGGCGTCTGATACAGAATGTGTTGTGGTCACAGGACTTGTCGGAACTGTGGGGATTGTGACGGTGGTCGCTGCATTTTCAGTTTTTGAAATTTCTTTTGAGGTTGGTGCTGGCGAGTCGAATCCTTTTTCAGAAAGTGTGTGTTCGCCGGCGGGCAGAGTGGTGGTTCCTTGCTCAAGCCCGAATTTCACCGTGAATTTTGTCGCATCACCTTGATAGCCGAACTGTTGTCCCGTGGAAGGATCTTTCGGAATTTCGTGCAGGTATGTTGGTGCGAGCGCGGTGAGTGATGCAGGATATTCTTTTGTTTCTTTTTTATATGCATCGAGCGCTTCGCTCAGTGTTGCGAGCTGCGCATACCGTTCTTTATCGCGACTCGCGGCCTTGCTGTACGAAGAAGCGAACGTCGATTGCGGTGTGGTAATGTTTTGTCCATGGGCGAGATACCCCACCACGGTGACCACTGTCAAAATACCTGCACCGATCGCTATTTGTTGGTTGAGTGAATGGGGATGCGCAAAAAAGTTCCATTTCGGTAATGGTTTTCCTTGCGATTGCATGGACCGTTTTGCAGCCATAGTCTTTCTTTATCATAGCAAATAGCACGACGCTGCGCACCATTGACATTCAGCATAAAAATATGCTTATGTTGCAGTAAGTTCTTTTCCCAGAGAAACGAGGTTCACTATGCGAAATTTCATCGTTTGTGTAGTCGCGGTATTTCTCGGCTGTTCTCATGAGCAGCGGCCGGTCGTGACTCCCGCAGCGATCGCTTCGCTGCCCGCAATGCCGGTTGTGCCCAGTTCGCCACGCACGACATTCTATCTCGATTTCACCACTCCCAAAGGTTGGAGCGCACGTTTCAACGCGAAGGAAGATGCGACAGAAGTCCATTCGACCGTTCTCGATGCGGTCATCTCCTTGCGAATGGAGGAGTTTGTCGATCAGGTTGATGTCGATGCGGTGAGCAAGAACGTTGAGAGAGAAATGCAAGAGGAGATCGCCTCGCGCGGGGACGCGAGTCCGCTGCAGCGTTGGGACGCTTTCTCTCGTCGGCAGATGGCACGGTGGTACTGCATCGGGAATCAATGCGAGCGTGAACGACAAGTCTTTGTGTTTTTCCCGCGAGCGCATCCACAGATAGTCGTCACGTTGCGTGGAGAATGGCCTGGTGAAGTGCTTGTGGTGCGAAACGATTGCAATCGTATCATGTCGGAATTTGCATCGAGTGTGCGAGTGATGATGATCGAAACGCCACGATAGTGTCTGAACGAAGAAAGAGAGTCGTGATGAGAAAGTTCGTTATTCTCGTTGTTGTTGCGATGTTTCTTGGTTGCGTGAGGGAGCCGTCAGTGGTGGTGGCGCCGATCGTGGTTGAGATACCACCGGTGGCAGCGTCCAGCTCCGCACCGACCGTTCTGCCCGGAGCGAAGAGGGAGGATGGTGAGAGGGTTAGTTTCGGGGGAATCGAGTTCAGAGCTCCGCCGGGATGGGTTATCGATACCAGTCTTGATAGTTCCGATATGCTCGCGTTTCATAACGCGGAGCTCGATGGGCGCATAACCTTGCAGATTAATCGTGTCTCTTGGGACGACCTTGCCGCCACCATGAGCGATTTTATCGAATTCTTCAGAGAACATCTGGCGGCGCTTATGGTGATCGATGAGATGTCGATCGATCAAAGCCTTGGTCGCGCAGTAGTGCGGTATCGTGACACCTCGATGTCACGATACGTACGATCGACACGGGTATTATCGCCGAGGAACCATCGTCTCTGGGTCTTTATGAGCGGAGACTGGCCTCCAGAGTCAGACAGAGAATGTAACGTCGTCATGGGGGTTCTCGAACTGAGCGTGACGATCCCGCACGAAAAATAAATAACGCGCCGTGTGGCGCGCTTCATCCTACGACCTGTCTTTGCAGACAGGTCGTTTTTTATAGTGCGACTATGGTGTGTGTATTAAAAATTCTTTTAGGAACTTCTGAGCTCATCAAGAATGACGTCGAGCTCTTCGAGCGTCGTGACTTTTACTAATCGATCACGGTGCGCTTTTGCGCCGGGGATTCCTTTGAAATACCACGTGAGGTGTTTGCGGAATGTGGTGAGATCGTGATGCTCCTCGTATTGCGTCACGTGCAGACGCGCATGTTCGCGCACGACCGCGATCCGTTCCGCAAGCGTCGGTACGGTCCACGGTGCACCACGGAGCGCTGCGTGCATTTGTGTGAAGATCCACGGATTGCCGAGCGCGCCGCGTGCGATCAGTACGCCGTCGCAACCAGAAACGGCGAGCGCTTTCACTGCGGCCTCGGGAGTGTGAATGTCGCCGTTCGCGAGCACGGGGATCGACGCGCGCGCTTTTGCACGACCGATCATCTCCCAATCTGCGACGCCGGAATATCCTTGCTCTTTTGTTCTTCCATGGATTGTCACGAGGTCTGCACCGGCGCTCTCTACGACTTTAATAAACTCAAGCACTTCGTCGGGTCGCGACCATCCAAGGCGAAGTTTCACCGACACAGGGGACGGTGTCGCAGATTTCATCGCACGGATAATTTTTGTCGCGAGCGCGGCGTCTTTCATCAGCGCAGCCCCGTTAAAGTTCGACGTGATTTTGTACACCGGGCACCCCATGTTCACATCGAAGCCGTCAGGATGATACGCATCATCGATCATCTTTACGGCGTCCGCCATACTTTTCGGATCTGCGCCGAATAATTGCTGGATCAGCGGGCGCTCTTCTGCATGAAACGCGCCCATGCGAAACGATTTTTCACTTCCGTGTATGAGTCCCTCTGCGCTGATCATTTCGCGAAATACGACAGGCGCACCGATGTGCTTCGTGAGACGACAAAACGCCGAGTCCGTCATATCGGCCATCGGCGAAAGCGCAACGATCGGGTTTTCGAGGTCGGACCAGCGGAACATAGAAACTCACTATGGGTTCATAACTGGAGAATACTATCCAAAAACAGCCGCGCGGTCAACCGGGAATGGTTTTTTGAAATAACCGCGCAACTCTGCCATACTTTCGCAGAGGTCCCCGAGGTATTTATGCCGAATCGTTCACCAACATCACCGCCCGAGCCTTCGCTGGAGCATCGCGAAACTTCTGAGCAAGAGAGGCCGGCTTTTGCGATACATACCCGCGAACAGGCGATGGCGTATCGGACATGGAAAAAGGAGGTGCCAAAACCGTTTCGTGAACTTGTGGAGTCGGCGATGCTCGGCAAGCCGCCAAAAATGAAAGAGACCGGTTTGCCGCGAGTTGATGCGTTTCTTCGCGCAGTTGCCGCTGCTCTTGAAACTCCGAACGCTGTGCCCGCTGTCGATGCCGATCCAGTGGCGCATGATTTTCTCGAGGGACTCAAAACAATCGCTACAAGCGAAGGGCCGGCGAATGCGCTTGAGCTGCTCACCTCCCACGACGTGCCATTTGCAACGAAGGTGGACATTTGGAAAAATCACCTTTCTTCAATGGTTGAATGGCTCGCCGATCAGGATGTATCCCCACCCGAACCCGAAGAAGAAGCGCAAAAAGAATCTACAGAACAACCCGAACAAACGGATGCAGAACAACAAGAATCCGTTCCTGCACCGCAGGACGACTCCCTCCCTCCTCCAGAAACCGACGAGTTTGCGCCGTCGATGGATGAGCTCTCCAAAGAAAAAGAAAAAGGCGAATCAAAGGCCTACTTTACCGTCACTCCTTTTCATGGTGGTTATTTTCGACAAAATTTGTACAGCGAATGGGACGAGGCAGAGCTGAAATGGAAAAAGGCGCCGACTGTTGAGAAACCGCTCGTCGAGCAGGAAATCGAGACACTTTCTTCTCGACTCCTTACAGGAAGAGTGCGTGGTCGGCAGAAGATTGCGATCCCAGTTCCGTATGGCTGGAGCGTGAACACGCGAACCCTCCAAACCTCGGCACCACCGGACGCTATCCATCTCACCGAAGACGGCAACGGTAACGTTCATCTCCAAATCGATGCCGATGGAGTTTTTAGTTATAGTCTCAATATAGGAAAACGCGAGGAAGGCACACCACCGCAAATGCCGCCAACGGAAATTGATAAAAAAATCGCTGCGCGTCTCCCTACTGAGCTCGAACAAAAAATTACCGAGCTTGCGGCGACAAAACTTTCTGCCGCCGGCCGCGCAAGATTTCTTCTCAAAGTCGTGCGTGAGCATTTGGACTACTCGAACGACAGCAGCATGAACGCAGTCTATCGTGCGGACCCTGCGGCATACTTCGAACGCATTTGGCAAGAGAAGAAAGCCGATTGCGATGTGGCGAACACTGTCGGTGCGGCGGTACTTCGGAAAGCGGGCATTCCGTGCCGTCTCGCGACCGGTCATTATGTCAAAAAGGCTGCGTCGGCTGAGAAGGCGATGATGACGAGCGGTACCGGTCACGCCTGGCTCGAAGTGTATGATGCTGATACTGGACAATGGTTCCATCCTGACGCGACACCGAAGGACGACCCAACGCTCGACGAAGAACGGCCGGACGAAGAACAAGAACCTGCCGGTGAGGGGGACTATGGCGAACAAGAAGCGGAGATCATGAGCGATGAGGATCTTGAAGAATTGATCGAATCTCTTGAGCGATCCGAAGACAATGCGCGCGAAGAAAATAAGACAAGCGAAGCACGCGTCACCGAAACGTTCGCGCGCGAAGCCGGTTGCTCGGAACAGCAAGCGAAAGAAGTTCGCGAGATGTTTCAGCGCGTGCGCGAAATGAAAGACGAAAAAGGAGAGCGCATTCAGCAAAAACTGATCGCGGCGTGGCGTCAGCTTGTCCAGAGTCGTAAAGGAGAAAAGCGTGAGTACCAAGGACCGGTCAGAATGAGCGAAGGCGACGAACTTACCGATCCCGCGCTCGCAATGATCGACCACAAGGCTGGCGAGCGTGATGTGTCTGGCTTTGAGCGCATCCGTACGCGCGAAAAAAGACAAAAACTTTTCGGTGGCATCGATGTCTATCTGATGGCCGACCTCTCTGGTTCCATGTCTGAAATCGACCCCGAGTCCGGCCGTGTCAAAGCCGATCTCCAACGTGACGCCGTGATGGTCTATGTGGATTCGCTCATGCAGTGCGCGTTTCTTTCTCGGCAGTCGCAGGGTCGTCTCACCGCTCCGCTCCCTATTCGTATTCAGCTTACCAGTATCCACGGCGACGTCTCGACCGACCTTCCGCTTGCGGGAACATGGGGACCAAAAGAACAGTTCGCGCTGTACCAAGCCCTTATGCGCACCGCGGGTGGCGGCACGCCAGATCATGCGGCGCTCGCGGAGATCAAGACAAAGATTTTGAGCGAGCGTGGGGTTTGGGATAAAACGCAGCATAAACCAGGCGAACAGCCACCGATCGCGTTCGTTGCGGCGTTCCTCGACGGTGGTTCGAATAATCCTTCGGCAACGAAAACCGCTTTGCGAGAGCTTCGTGAAGCTGGTACCGTTGTGTACGGTTATGGTATGACCGCCGCGGCGAAGCCGATCAAAGCGATCTATGCTCCCAACGCTTCTGTTATCGAAACACTCGGTACACTCGCACCTGCGGTCGCTGCGGATACCATCGCGGTTTTTCAGGCGCTCTACCCTGCGCGCGTGAAAGGAAAACCGAAGAAAAAATAATATGCCACATCCCGAAGGACAACCGACGCGGGAGCCAGCGAGAATGGTGCCGTCGACGGAGCCCTCAGTTCCACTCGACTGGTCGGCTGATGAAACCGTTGCACTCACGAAGCGTGCCGAAGAAATCGCCACACTTCGCGATAAAATCATAAGTCGCGCCTCGACCCCCGCCGAGGAGCTTCGTTTTAAGAACCTGGTCGATGAAATGAAGGGGATGATCGAAGTGAAGGAGGCTGCGGAGACCGGTCCTGAATTCCGTGAACTCATCAATCGCGAGCAAGAAGCACTCAAAACCCTTTTCGGCAAAGAGATCGAAATTCCGCCACTCCCACAAGAGATCACTCCAGAAAAGTACAAGGAATGGAAAGAAAAAGGGTTTGAACTCCACTATCTTCCCCCCGTTGTTCTCAGTGAAACCGGCCCAGATGGCAAAAAAAAGTGGAAAGAGCTCCCTGGATGGACGAAGAAACCAGAAAAAGGTCCTGAAGAAATCCACAGCGAACTCCCTGGGGGATGGATGCTTGTCGATACCAGGCAAAAACCGAACTATGACAATGGCGCACAAATATATCCAAACGATGAGGTGATCGGCAAAGCGCTTGAGACGCTCCGCAGAGGAGCAAACCCCGTCATTGAGCCCTACGATGCTGTTCCCAACCCCAAGTCCCGTTTCGGCATCCGCGGCTCTGATTTTGAAAAGCCAGAGGTACAGACCGCGCTTGCTGCGTCCTTAGGCGTGAACGTCAAAGACCTCGACCTTCCCTACGCAATTGAAAACAGTCTCCTCATGCACATGCATATGCCTGAATGGGGAAACACCACCACTCTTGAATGGCTCAAAGACAAAACAGCCGATAGCCGGGACCGTCTCTACGGTGGGAACTCGGACGGCGGTGGTCTCTCGTACGTCTACTGGGTCGGCGCCGCCGGCCGGCACGAGGACGTCGGTTTCCGTCCTCTCGGTCGTTTCTCTTCAAAAAAATAGGTTCTTTGGCCTTCGGTCTTTTGACCTTTGGTCCGATCAAATTTCGTACTTCAAGCATGAGTATGTCTGAACAGAGATCGTCTAGTGAACAATCCGAAAAAGGACTTGGCCACATGGTCGAGCACAGAGATGAGCTTGCTGCTGATCCGATCGGTTTCTTTTTGGAACAGCGTCATATCGTTCCGGGGAAAGAATCAGCCGCCACTCCCGCAGACTTTCTTTCGCCAGCACACCGCGCAGAAATGTTGTGGAGCATGTTTCAAGAAGTGAAATCCGATGTTGCGCATGCGGGGAGCAAAGAGAACCTCGCCGAAAATGAAGAAAAAGATAATCAGAAACTAGGGTTTTTCCTCTCGCTGTACAACGATCCGGAGACCAAGGCGACGTACCTTGCTGAAATCGATCGACACGCTGAGGAGAAAAAATTGATGAACGGGAGCTATGAGAAATTTCGCGCGCTGCGTGAGCATGTTCGTGGTCTCGAGGAGGATTTTGACGCAGCGAGCCGTCGACTCTTCGAACAGCGGGGCGGTCGGGTGAGCGAGATGGATAAGTTTGCGTATCAAAAGATTACTCGCGAGTTACCCAAGGCGCGTAGGGATATGACGGAGATGCTTGCAGAATTTCCTCTCCTCGCTGCCCAGGCTTCCTATGAGCGCGTGTCCGGGTACAGCGCTGAATTTGAGTCACAGGGATTCATGTGGCTTCCGAGCCGTCGTGACATACTCGAGCAGATCGAAACCGTCGCACTTACCGGTCGCCCGGTACTTCTCCTTGGCGAGTCGGGGACAGGTAAGTCGACACTTGTGCGGGCGACCGCGAAGTCTCTCACGGGCATGGAACCGTTCAGGGCGCAAGGTGGTCCATCGACGCGGTTGCAAGATTCTCTCGTGAAGCAGGGTGTGGGCGAGGGGATGGTGACTCAACTTGATTTTAAAGCGCTCGCACAGGCGCTGACCGGCAAAGAAACGAGTGCAGACGTTAAGCCGCGTCATCAAGGCGGCTTATATTTTGATGACGAGTTCAATGAACGCGAGCGTGCAGTGCAGATGGAAATCATTAAAACGGTTTCCGGTGTTCGTCCAGGGCACAAAGTGAGCCTTCCGCTCATCGGCGAGCAGTATGTGCAGCCCAACTATCTTTTTGTGGCGGCCGGTAACCCATCCTCTGATCGATATGACCGTGAACCGATCGATGTAGCGGTGAGAAGAGAATTTGGTGCTGCGGTGACCGTTCCTTATCCCGAACAGAGCGAAAACAACCCTGAACTTTACGAAGCGATGCTCGCTGCGCTCATGGACAAGAATCGTCGTCTTCGTTTTGCAACCGACGAACTTTCACCTGCGTGGAAATATCGTGTCGAGGGCAAAAAGAAAATTCGGGAACTCGATGAGGATCCGAAAAAAGGCGGCGCGGTTTGGCGATTCGCGAGTGGATTGTCGGAGCTCTACAAGAGTCTTTCTCGTCAAGAAACCGTGCTGAAGGATAGGGGAGAGGCGCAATTTCTTGCAAAGTTTGTGCTGGATCCAGGCGTCGTCCTCGGCTGGCTTCATCGTGCTGCTGAGGAAGGATACACCGGTTCGCTCGAAGAGCTTCTCGTAGAAAAAATAGAGGCAAAACTTGCAGAAGCTGACATTACACAAGCGGATGCCGAACTTGTGCGAGATTTTTTTGGTCATTTTAACTTGCTTGGCAAAAAGGTAGATGCGCGAGAGAAAAAGCCCGAAGCAGAGTTCCATGTCCTTACTCCTCGCGAAATCGGACTTTTTTCTCCGCGTGTTCGCTATGAGGAATTGATCACCCCGAAAATCACCGACGGTAATGCGGTGATTAAAGGGAAAAGCGTGAAGTATACAATCGAGGGGACCGCGGAAGCGCCGGTCGACGCGAGTCGTATCGAGGGTTCTGGTGCACAGGCGAAGCGTTGGCGTGTGCTTGGACGCACTGACGCAGGGGAGTTCGTCGTGCATTCGGAGGATGCACGCAAGGAGAAAACTCGTTTGGTTTCCGTGGAGCAATTTCTTGCATGGGAGGCCGTGGATCCTCAAGCGATTCTCGATGGGCTTGACATGGGGAAACTACCGCCTGAAGCACGGCGTCGTATCGAAGGCCATGAATCCCGAGGAGAATTCCGCGAACTCATAAACCGCGAGCGCGAAACGATTAAAAAGTTTTTTGGCGCAGAGATCGAAGTGCCACCACTCCCTCCAGAGGCCACTCCAGAAAAGTATAAAGAATGGAAAGAAAAAGGGTTTGAGTTGCATTTTGTGCCCGCGGTAGAAATGAAGGAAGACAGCAATTTTCCTGGTTGGAAAAATAAACCCGGTAAAAAATTTACTCCTGGAGAGCAATACGGGATTGAGTTTTTTGACGCGATAAAGACGGGGAAACTTCCACCTGACGCTGCCAAACTTTCTGGCGCATGGCTTCTTGTAGATACACGCCGTAAGCCACAGTATCAAAATGGCGATCAACGATATACTGATGATATTTTTGAACCTGTACTTGCAGATTTTCGAAATAGACAGTTCGTTCAGAATTACAAAATTCCTGGTTCGCGTTTTAATTTGAGTCCTCAAGATTTGGAGCAACCGGCGCTTCGAAGTGCTCTTGCTCATGCGATCGGCATTCCAGTCGAGGCGTTTCATTTGCCGCGAGCGATTGACAACAATTATCTTGGCAATGCGTTGTATCCCGAATGGGGAAACACCGATACGTATGAGTGGTTTGAAGACGTATATGACAGCCGGAGCCGTCTCTGCGGTGGGTACTCGGTCTTCGGTGGTCTCTCGGGCGTCGACTGGCGCGACGCCGGCGACCGTTACGAGCGCATCGGTTTCCGTCCTCTCGGTCGTTTCTCTTCAAAAAAATAGGTTCTTTGGCCTTTGACCTTTGGACCTTTGGGCGATAGAATTTTTTTGGCTAATGAAACTGGGTCTACGGACATCCGGTTCGCCATTTTTAAGAGAAACGATGTGCGTGATGCTTGCGCGGGCGCGTCGTGTGAGACGACGCGCACAAAAGATACGTCGCCACATACTTATACAACGATGACTACGCCGGAAACGGTGATGAAATCGTGCTGCCGCAGATGGCATGACGCGCAAGGGAGCCGGAACCGTCTCTACGGTGGGAACTCGGACAACGGTGGTCTCTCGAACGTCAACTGGAACGACGCCGACAACCGGAACGAGAACATCGGTTTCCGTCCTCTCGATCGTCTCTCGCAAAGAACCCGCATTCACGCGGGATTCTTTGTTCGTGAAGCCTCTGGATTTTTTATCCATCCGCCGAGCATTTTTCCGGTTTTCTGGAGCGGTTCTTGGAGCAAGATGTAGTGTGTTTCTGAGAGCGATTTCGTGTCTTTTGCGAGGCGGATGAGGATTTTGAGAAGATCGAGCGCGACGCTTGTTTCGTGGAGCAATGCGAGACGTTGTTCACCACGTGCCTGGTTGGCTCTGAGGATGAGTTAGAAAACGTCGAGTGACGTGGTATCAATCTTTGCGCCGAGAGTGTAGCGTGATTTTTTGGGAACATGGTCCAGTACTACCGCAAGCCGGCGGAGAAAGCCATAGAAAGTATGGAAAATCGGAAGGGACAAAGTTGCATCGGGGGGGGTCAGAGTATTCATAAAACAATTTTTGAACGGATTATTTCATTAGAGAATTTGTTTGCGGCATGGAATGAGTTCCAGCGAGGAAAAATGAGACGACGTGACATGCAGGAGTTTGCATTGAAACTTGAAGATAACATCTTCAAGCTTTATGACCAACTTCGTGGCGGCACGTATCAGCATGGGAGTTACGAAGCTTTTGTTGTGCACGATCCAAAACGTCGCCAGATACATAAGGCCTCAGTGGCGGATCGTTTACTTCACCATGCTATCGTCCGCGTCATCGAGCCTTTCTTTGAGCGGCAATTCATTTTTGATTCATGGTCATGTCGTAAGAGAAAGGGGACTCATCGTGCGGTCGATCGTTTTTCGAGGATGGCGTGGAAACTTTCGAGAAATAATACGAAAACGGTTTGGGTACTTAAGCTCGATATCGCGAAATTTTTTGCCTCGGTCGATCAGGAAATTTTGCTCTCAATAATCGGTCGGACCATCCACGACCAGAAAACGCTGGAACTTATCGCTGATGTCGTAAGAAGTTTTTCTGATGGAGGGTTTCCTCTCGGCAACCTCACCTCGCAGCTTTTTGCGAATGTGTATTTGAATGAACTCGATCAGTTCGTGAAGCATTATATCGTTATGCGACAGTATGTGCGGTATTGCGATGATTTTGTTTTGCTCCACCACGATCGCGCGTTCTTAGAGAAGCTGCTCCCTGTTATAGGGGAATTTCTTGAAACCCGCCTCCGTCTTTCTCTCCATCCGAAAAAGATCATCTTAAAACGGTACCACCGGGGCGTTGATTTTCTTGGGTACATCTGTTTTCCGAATTTTCGTATTCTTCGAACAACAACAAAACGACGCATGTTACGAAAGGTGGACGAAAAGAATCTCCCATCGTATCTCGGTCTCACTTGTCATTGCCGAGCCTCGGCACTTTCTCATACGATGAGAGAGAAAATCATTCATCGTGGCTGCGAGAAGAACGCCGCTCATCTGCAATGATAGTTGACATGTTAACCATCATTGATGTAAGGTGGTGGAGTATTTATGCCACTCGTACAGCAAGACTACGTTGAACCGTTTGTTATCGCCCTGCATAAGGCGGTGTTCGCGATGGATCGAAGCGTTGACCGTTTGCTCGCCGAACGATTCGATCTTACGTTTTCACAATTTTTTATTTTGCGTGTGCTTGCGAAACGATCAGGTACCACGCAGAAAGCGATCGCGGGCGCGCGCGGACTCACTGAGGCTGCGGTCAGCCGATCGATCGACGTACTTCTCGAAAAGAAATTGGTCACCAGAAAAGTGAACCCAACGAATCGTCGGGAGCACATGCTTGTACTCACCAAAGACGGCACGAAGCTTGAGTGGCAAGCGCGCCGTGCCGCGCTCGGAAAAATAAAGAGCGCGTTGAAAGAATTTACTGAGAGCGAAAGAAAAATACTCGTGCGCGCTGCACGGAAACTGCACGTCGCGTTCGCTCCCGAGAGTGATTCTCTTTGCGAATAAATTTTTTAAATATGAAACGAAGTAAAAAATTGTTGATCGGAGGGATCATCGCTGCGGTGGTGGTCATCGGTGGTATCTATAAAGTCACTCGTCCGAAAACCACCTACGAAACAGCGAATATTTCAAAAGGAGACGTTGTGCACCAGGTATCGGTCACAGGTTCGATTGCGCCGTTCAAAAAAATCGCGTTGCAACCAGAGGTGTCTGGGAAGATTGTGAAGGTCAGTGTGATCGAAGGTCAGCAGGTAAAAGCAGGAGACGTGCTCGTTGCATTGAATGCGAGTGATGTTGGCGCAAAAATCGCGTCACAACGAGCGGTGATCGCTTCTGCGCAAGCAAGACTTGACGAACTCCTTGCTGGCTCGACTTCGCAGGAGCTTGCACTCGCAGAAACGGCACTTGCGACAGCGACATCCAAACGCGACGCCTCGATCGCTGCGAAATCTGATGCAGAAAAAGCGCTTGCGAATGCGCAGATCAATAACGCGAACGCGATCGCAAAAGCAGATACGCAGATAAGTGGAAAACTTGCGACATTTCTTCTTGATTATGATAACGCATCAACCGCAGCTTCCGATGCGATGTCTCGTCTCACGAGTGGGATATTTACCACAAACGATTTTTTGACCTTCGGGACGATCAATCAATCTGCGGAAATTGCCGCGACGTCCACACGTGTTGATGCAAGGACTAAACTGAACGATCTTTCAAATATTGTTTCTTCAGTGAAGATTTCGGCAAATAGCGATGCTGCATTACAGGCATACGCCCCAGCGATCGCTGATCTAGGTGGCATCAAAAAACATCTTGAAGCTTCTCGTGACGTGCTCAGCTATGCGAGCGGAGTATCTGCAACGACACTTGCGACGTACCAGCAGAATGTGAGCACCGCACTTTCAAATATAAATGCTGCGATGCAGACACTTAGCGTAGACAAACAGAGTTTAGACCTTCAAACAAAAATAAATGCTGCCGATGTGACGGCGTCACAGATTACATTGCAAAGTGCGATCGCTGCGCTCTCGAGCGCGACCTTTGCTGTGGATACAAATGAAAAAGCACTTTCACAGGGGCGGGCAGATTTGAATTTAAAGAAAGGTGGCAATCGGCCAGAGGTGATTGCCAGTCAGCGTGCGCAAGTCGCATCTGCGGTTGCGGCGCTCACCGGTCTGGAGATCGATTACATAAAACGGGTGATCGTTGCGCCGATCGATGGGGTGATTACAGAGGTGCCGATCGAGGTTGGGGAAACGGTGCAACCGGGCACTGTTGCGGTGACGATGAACGGAAAAGGAAAATTCGAAATCGTTACGAACGTTTCAGAGGTTGACATCGCTGGCGTTGCGGTCGGTCAACCGGTGCGGATTACGCTCGACGCGTTTGCGCCTGAACAAGTGTGGACCGGCAAGGTGGCGTTTATCAATCCTTCTGAAAAAGTGGTAGAAGGCGTGATTTTTTATGAAACAAAAATAGTGTTCGATAATGAAGATGAGCGTCTTCGTTCGGGTATGACTGCAAATCTTGCGATTGAAACCGCACGACGAACCGACGTGTTGCGATTGCCGCTTCGCGCACTGAAGCAACAACAGAACCGCGCGTACGTACAAAAATTGGTGGGCGGTAAGCTGATGGAGATCGATGTGAAAGTCGGCGTTGAAGACAACGAGTACGCAGAGGTGCTTCTTGGTCTCGCTGATGGTGATGATGTTGTTCTTGGTTCTACGACAAAATAATACGAACATGGAGTCGCTAATCAAACTTGAAGGAGTGAAAAAAGAATACCCACAAGGTGAGACGATTGTGCGTGCACTACAGGGGATCGATCTTACTATTGAGAAAGGAACGTTCAGTGCGATCATGGGTCCGTCAGGATGCGGAAAATCAACGCTGATGCATATGCTCGGATTTCTCGATCGTCCGACCGACGGTGCGTATTTTTTTAAAGGACGTGACACACGCGGATTCGGCGAGGATGAACTCGCTGCGATCCGTAATCGCGATGTCGGATTTATTTTTCAGAGCTTCAATTTGTTGCCGCGCACGACTGTGCTCGAGAACGTGCTACTTCCGACCGCGTACGCAACCGGCGTGGACATTGCGAAGGCGAAGGAACGGGCGCTCATGCTCATCGATCGTGTGAAACTTTCGCATCGCGTGAATGCGCGACCGAATCAGATGTCGGGTGGCGAACAACAGCGCGCGGCGATCGCTCGTGCGCTCATTAATGATCCCGCACTCGTTCTCGCCGACGAACCGACCGGCAACCTCGATTCGAAAACGTCTGATGAAGTGATGAATCTTCTCGTTGAACTGAACCGTGAGGGCCACACGATCGTGATGGTCACCCATGAAGATGACATCGCGCGTCGGGCACAGCGGATCATTCGGGTGAAAGACGGCAGGATTATCGGAAGTGGTTGAGTGATTGA
>JAHFIV010000036.1 GCA_023246225.1 bacterium | reverse complement strand
CGTTCGCCGAGTCCGACGAACTGCTCGTCGGCATCGAGATCGAACGATTGACCGACGATGTTCAGCGACTTCGCTGCGGCGTTTTTTCGCGGATCGTCCACGGTCGCCTCGACCGCAACTTCTGCGCCGCGCACTTCGACAGCGAGCGTGATCGTGACGTCGGGCGTCGACGGATCGAACAGCTGAATCGTTGCACTCGTCTCCGTGTGCGTCACCGCTGCGACGGTTTTCGCGTGCAGCCACGGCTGATCGGTCGGCACCGCGTGATCGAACCCTTCGATGATCGAAGGTTTCAACTCGGTGTCGCGGTGCGTTGCGCCGATCTCGCCGTACGCTTTACTCAAGTCGTTCGGCGACGGATCGTCGTTGGAGGAATCGAGCAACAGACGACCGTCCGAAGATGCGATGTGCATTGCGAACCGATCGCTGAGGTCGAACGTGACCTGCGCGTCAGACGAACCGATCGTGAGTGTCGGTGGTCCATCGTATCGCGCGCGCCCTGAAGGGGGAGCGTCGTTGTCGCAACAGCACGAAACCGGAATGAACATCGCGAGCAAAGCGATGACCAGCACTGCGGGGTTGATGCGCATGGTGCGCCTCCTTGGTAAGGGGTAGCGAAGCTCGTTGCTTCGCGGCTATTGCACACAAAAAAAGGCGCGGAGTCAATATTGACGAACGTCTTCTTATTTGCTATACATAGCTGTTGCCTAAGTGATCCTCACAGAGCAACGAAAGGATACAGTGACGATGCCCACAATCGGAAGAACGCTCGCGACCGTCAAACTCGGCGTCCACAAGACCCTCGAGAATTGTCGTGAGTCTCTTGAGGTGAATAGTATGAAGGTCAAGCCCTCGGCCGAGAAAGTCCTCAAGAAAACCCCACTCAGCCAGACCCCGACCGACATCGAGCCCATCGAGGTCTCGGTCGGCGAGCTCGATTTCAAGAAAGAGACGCGGTTCGACATTATCTGCACGCGGATCGTCGAGCAGGGTTTCGACCTTTGTCCTGCCGAGACTGCCATCGTGCTCCGGGAGTCCTACAAGGACCAGCCCAAAGGCGAGCAGCTCATCATCGCGATGGAGGGGATCACTGTTGTCGACGGGTATCCGAACCTCTTCTGCATCGCGCACGACGAGGATGGTCTCTGGCTCCGCACGCGCTACGGGGGCCCCGACTACCCCTTCAATCCCGGGGAGCGGTTCGTGGTCGCACGGCGCAAGTCACGTCGCTCGCGAGCGACGTGACAAGCAGACCTGAACACCATCTCATCTTCAATACACCTCGCATGGTCTTCCACGCGGGGTGTTTTCTTTTTGTGCTCTATCTCAGCCAGAAGATGTGACGTATAATGTAGAGACTCTATGCCCGCAACAAATTTGATTAGTGACTTCCTCGTGTATCTCGAGGTGGAACGGAACCGTTCCGAACGAACCGTAAAAAATTACGATTTTTATTTGCGACGATTTTTTCTTTGGTCGAAAAATATCACACCAGAAAAAATCACGCTCGATCTCGTGCGCCAGTATCGCGTGTGGTTGAATCGTTACAAAGATCAACACGGAAAGGGGATGAAAAAAAATACACAGAATTATCATCTGATCGCACTCCGATCTTTTCTCAAATATCTTTCGAAGCGTGACGTCAAAACCCTCGCACCAGAAAAAATTGAACTCGCGCGAATGCCCGAGCGTTCGGTTGCGTTTCTCGATGCGGAGGAGCTTGAGCGCTTGCTCGAAGCGCCGTTTAAAAATAGTCGAGGTGGTGAAGCGAACGCGGACGTTGTTCGTTTGCGCGACAAAACAATTCTTGAAATGTTATTTTCGACAGGGCTGCGCGTTTCCGAACTCGCAGGACTCAAAAAAGAAACGATCAATTTGAAACGCGAAGAATTTACGGTGCGTGGAAAAGGCGACAAACCGCGCGTGGTGTTTCTTTCGAATCAAGCGCGATATTGGATTGAAAAATATCTCGCGAAAAGAAAAGACATGTCGCCATTTTTATTTACGAGTCATGATCGCGCGCGAAAAGGTCGCGACTATGATGGCGGTCTCACTCCGCGCAGTGTGCAACGCATCGTCGAACACTATGCGCGCGCAGCGGGAATCACAAAACGGATCACGCCGCACACGGTGCGTCATACATTCGCCACTGACTTACTCAGAAACGGCGCTGACATTCGCAGTGTGCAAACACTGCTCGGTCATTCGTCGATCACGACCACACAAATTTACACGCACATCACCGATGAACGACTGCGCGAGGTATACAACGCCTTTCACGCAAAAGGAAAAAAGAAAAAATGACATTGAAAAAGCCGGCGGTCCTGAGAACCGCCGGCCTTCGAGCAGGTATGTCGCCTAGAGACCGAGCCTGATGAGCGCCTCCTCGCACTTCTTGAACTCGCGCTTGCTGAACGAGTCTTCTGCCACTCCGACCAGTCGCTCCTTCTCATCATCGTCGTCGACGGGGAGACTGAGCGCCGCTGACGCGCGATTCATCAGCTCGCGCGTGTCGGGGAACTCCGCAACTGTGCTATCCCAGCCATAGCGAATCCGAGAACGCATGTTTTTCTCCTCTGTAAGTCCCAACGCAATGGAACCAAAGATGCTACCATAATAAGGTCGATTTGTCAATCCCTCGATTGACGTCGGGCCTTTAGAGAGGTATCTTCCGCAGAGAGTTACGCCCCTGTAGCTCAATGGATAGAGCACGCGGTTTCTACCCGCGTGATGTGGGTTCGACTCCTACCGGGGGCACCACCCCTCTTGAAAGGGTGAAGAAGATACGTTATTGTGCGTCGGCGACTCCTAAGAATGACATGGTGGCCATGGTGCAACGGTTAGCACAGCGGGTTGTGGTCCCGCTGATGAGGGTTCGATTCCCTCTGGCCACCCCATAAAAACATCCGCTCTTGAGCGGGTGTTTTTATATTATAAAGTTCCTGACACTAAGGACGAAATATCCACCTAGTTTAGAGAGAGTTTATTTTGTTACACTATTTGACATATCATGTAACAATTGTTACACTATCTCTATATGAGTGCAACAAAGTCGCATTTCTCTCTTAAAGAAGCCGCGGAATTGCTCGGGGTGAGCCGAATTACTGTTTTTCGTTGGGTGAAGTCAGGGAAGCTGAAGGCTGCAAAAATCGGCCGATCATTCATTGTTTTGGCAGAAGATATGCCGCTGCTTTTGGGCACCGATCTTTCTGCGGAGAAAAAATTCGAAATTCAAAAAGTGGTGAAACAAGCGTTGGATGAGTACGGTGAAACGTTTCGTGCGCTCGCCAAAGAATGAGTATGGAATATCTCACGCTTGGAGAAGTCGAATGCGTTGCGCATGAGCTCGCGCGTCAGATGATGGAGGGGGGTGAACCGATCCCTCCGTTCGCTTCTCGGTATCCCAATCGTCTCGAGAGTTGTCTTTCTGTTCCGCAACAAACATACGACAAACGCGAATTGTATCCGACGCTGCTCGACAAAGCTGCGGCACTTTTTTATTTGATGATTAAGAATCATCCCTTTGAGAACGGCAACAAACGCATCGCAGTGATGACGCTACTGTATTTTTTGCACAAGAATCAGAAGTGGCTTCATATTCCACCACTCGTTCTCTACCAGTTTGCAAAAAATGTCGCGGCGAGTGATGCAAAAAAGAAAGATGAAGAAGTTGCGTCGATCAAGGTATTCATCAAGCCGCACATTCTTGAGGTGAAGAATATTTAAAAAATATTAAATTGCGGATCGTGTTTGCTTGTGGTGGAGGAAATTTCATGAACCACACGCAACGCATTCCAACCCACTTCTTGTCATTCCGGGCTCGACCCGGAATCCAGAATCGTAAAAAAAGACCAAACGTGATTACGTTTGGTTGTTTTATTTTTTCTGGATTCCGGGTCGAGCCCGGAATGACAAGGTGGTGGCCGGAATTACAAAGAAGAGGGTCGTTACCGCACCGGTTCGGGTGCGGTAGCCTCGTCTGGATTCGTCTGGATGGGGGATGCGGAAGTCGTGGGAGCGACCGCCCCCTCTGTTATCACTTCCGTCGTCCGCGGAAAGAGCGTGTCGAGATCACCGTGCGTGGGACCGAGGCTGGTCATGCGCGCGATCTCTTGGAGATTCGGGCAGTGCATGCACAGACGATACAGCGTGATCTCGTGATCGTCCTCCTCGACTTTGATCGAGTGCTTGCAAACCACAACCGATTTTTCTCCGCAGGCGCGACACATTTCGATCAACGCGTCTTCGTATTCACCGATGCGAACGTTTGCGCTGGCGTATACCGCTACAGCTTCCTCGGCGATCTGCTGACTGGTGAAAGAGACGGTGCGCATCGCGCATGCACCAGAAGTAGCGAGCGCGTCGTGGCATGGCAGATGGCGATTCTGCGTAACGATCGCTTCGGGAACGATCACACATTCGAGTGCTGTCGGCTTCACTGTGCTCAGCACCTGTGAGGCGGTGTACCGCGCAACAAACATCCACCGCACATGCTCGCGCATCATGTACCCTGCGCTCGAGCACCGCTCTAATCCATCGAATGCGGTGATCACCGCAGTGTAGCGCTCGAGGAGTTGTTTGTTTTTTTCGAGCGCCTCCGCGGCATCGATGCGTCGCGCACCGAGCGCGCTACGCAAGCTGAGTTCTGTATGTTCGCGTCGGCTTGTATCAAGGAACTGTTCGAGGTTCATGGTTTCCTCCGAGACTCTCAGCGTAGTGATGCGCGCTTGCGTTGTCAACCCTTGCTTATTTCAAAAATGTGTGGTGTACTGTTTTTCCTGCGAAGTGCAGGGGCTCACGAAAGGAGCTGGGCATGGCCAGAAAAGAAAAGTTGGCGCTCGATTTGGGTGGACCGGTGTTGAAGGCACAGGGAGGATCGACTCCCGAGGGGTATGCGGCAGCGCTGCCGACCCCGGGCTCGTTCGATGGTGCGGGGCGACTCTACCGCGAATGCTTCGACGGTCGAGTAATCCTACTCTCGCAGTGCACGCCGGAGATCGAGCGCGTGAAGCGGGCATGGCTCAAGGAAAAGGGATTCCACGAGCAGACCGGGATTTCGCCAGAGGCTCTGCGGTTCGTTCGTAACCCAGAGGAGAAGGCCTCGGTGTGCATCGCAGAGGACGTGACGCACTTCGTCGACGACCGACCGCACATCATGCAGTACGCGATCAACCACGTTCCGTACTTGTACCTGTTCGCTCCGGATCCGATCGAAGTGGCGGCTCACCAGGAACTTCTCCGACACGCAGACATCATGCAGAACTGGTCGGAGCTGCTCAGGCGTCTGATCCCCTGGTAACACGCGGCGTCTCGCATTATTGCGGGACGTTTTTTCTTATCGCGATTGTCATTCTGGACCATCTTTCTTTGTCATTCCGGCCTCCGAGCCGGAATCCACGCAACAAAGTAACCAAGCAGATTTTATTTGATCCTTTTTTACGTTTCTGGATTCCGGCTCGGAGGCCGGAATGACAAGAGAGGGAGGTCCGGGATGACAACAAAGGTTGGCCGGAATGACAATGGAGAAGGGACATGTATACTAACGGGGTCTCTAGACATATATGCACGTACTCATCGACCTCTTTCTCCATCTCGACACCCATCTCGCGAACGTAATCGCGCAGTATGGCGCAGGAACGTACGGCGTACTTTTTGTTGTGCTGTTCTGTGAGACTGGACTCGTTGTCACACCGTTTCTCCCCGGTGACTCGCTGCTTTTTGCTGCGGGGGCTTTCGCAGCAAACGGCGCGCTGCATCTTTCTGCGCTTCTCTTCCTTTGTATACTCGCCGCTGTTCTCGGTGACACCGTGAATTATTGGATCGGGCGGCGTATCGGCGCATCGATCATCGCGCGTGGCACATTTTTTGGGATAAAAATCCGTCCTGCGCACCTCGAACGTACGCAGCATTTTTATGAAAAGTATGGCGCAAAGACGATCGTGATTGCGCGGTTCATGCCGATCGTCCGCACATTTGCTCCGTTCGTGGCGGGAGTCGGGCGAATGCGTTATCGCACCTTCCTTATATACAATGTCGTTGGTGGTGCGCTTTGGATCGCACTGTTTACGCTCGGCGGGTACTTTTTCGGCAATCTTCCCGCCGTGCGGCACAATTTTACGCTCATCATTCTCGCGATTATCGTGATCTCTCTCCTCCCCCCGATTTTCGAAATTTTTAAGGCAAAAGACACTAAATCTTGACAAAATCGCACTCTCTTGGTAAGAGACTGATGCGTGAGGGGCCACAGAAAGCACTCAACGCATGGCACGTTGACAACCACAACCCCAACACAAGACACGTTCGCTCATGAGCGACGTGCAAGAGGAGTCACTCATGGAGTTTTTTCTCGAGCCACAGAATCTGATTTTCATCATCTCGCTCGGATTCGGCATCTTGCTGGTCCTCGGCGCAGTGCTGGGCTTCATCGGCCACGATGCCGACCTCGATGTCGATCACGACATCGAGGGAGATCACGACGTCGGTCACGACACCGAGCACGATCACGACACCGACAACGAGCGCGGCCACAACCCGCTCGCGGTCGCACCCGCCGGAGAGGGAAACGAGCGTTCGTTCTTCTCCAGGCTGTTCAGCTACATCGGTATCGGGCGCGTCCCGGTCACGATCATTCTGATGATCATGTCGATGGTGTTCGGCTGCACAGGTCTGATCGTGAACGCGGCGCTCCAGTCGCTCGTCTCAGTGTACGTCTACGCACCGGTATCGTTCGCAGTCGCTTCTCTCGTGTCGTTTTTCCTCACGGGGAAGATCGCTCGCGGGCTGAACCGCGTGATGCCGATGACCGAGACGCACAACGTCCGCAAGCAGGACTTCGTCGGTACGACCGGCACTCTGCTTCTCCCCGCTGATCAGAAGTTCGGGCTCGCGAGAGTTTTGGATTCGAAAGGCGGTGTCTACGACATCGCGGTGCGCACCGAGAACGGTGAGCTTCCGAAGGGAATAGAGATTCTGATCATCGACTACGATCAGGAACAGGACTGCTTCACGGTCGAGGCGAACCCCGCCGACGACCTGACGACGACGCACTGAACTTCATGAGACACGAAAACACCAACCCCCAACCCAACGAAACGGAAAGAGAGACCACCATGGGAATCGTACTACTCCTCGTCTTCGGACTCCTGCTCATCGCAGGACCGGTCACCGCAAGCGCGCTCGGGCATTCGCTCGGCATCCTCGCAACCACAGTGTTGCTCGTGTGCGGAGTTGCACTCACGATCCTCGCCGGCATTCTTGCCACAGTCACTCACCTTTACCACAAGACGAAGGCCAACGAGGCTCTCGTCCGCACGGGTACGGGTGGAATGAAGGTGATCAAGGATGGTGGTGTGCTGGTCATCTCGTTCATGCATACGCTCGTTCGAGTCCCACTCGGCAGCAGGAAGCTTGTGGTCGCAAAAGATGGCAAGAACGCGCTCCTCACCAAGGACATGCTTCGTGCCGATGTGACCACGGAGTTTTACATTCGGGTGCAACCCGATCTCGACAGCATCCAGCAAGCGGCACGTTCATGCAGCGAGTACATGGGGGACTGGAAGCTTTTCAACGAGTTCATCGAAACCAAGCTCGTGTCAGCCCTTCGTTCCGTTGCAACTACCATGAATCTCGAAGCTCTCAATCGAGAGCGTGATCAGTTTGTGGCGGAGGTCACGAAGATCGTGAAGTTCGAGTTGCAGCAGAACGGCTTCACACTCGAAGGTGTCACCATCTCCAAGCTCGATCAGACCGATCTCGTGGCCCTAAATAGCGATCACAACATCTTCGATGCGCAGGGTGCGGCAGTCGTGGCTCGCATCGTGCAGGCCAAGAAGACCGAGCGCAACCAGCTCGAGCGTGAGGGAGAGCAGGCGCGGACCTCGCAGGACGTCACCACCAAGAAGGCGGTGCTGGATCTGCTGCGTGAACAGGCTGAAGCCGAAGCCACACAGCAGTCGCTGATCGCTGTCGCCCAGGCGCAGCAGACCCAGGCGACGGAGCAGGAGAAGATCGCCACCACGAAAGCGATCGATCTCGCCGACATCGACAAGCAGCAAGCGATCGAGGTCGCCAAGCGCACCCAGCAGCAAGCGATCGAGGTCGCCGAACGCACCAAGCAGGCGGCGATCGCGCAGGCCGAAGCGGGACGCACGGCGAAGGAAGCCGAGCTCGCCACGGCGGAAGCCGCGCGCGAGACCGAGCGGCAGGCGATCACGACCGTGAAGGTCACCGCCGAAGCCGAGCGCGCCAAGACCACGCAGGTCATCGGCGCCGAAGCGACCGCGCAGACAGCGTACGTCCAGGCCCAGAAGGCCGCGGACGCCGTGGCTTACGGACTCCAGAAGAAAGCCGAAGGCCAGAAGGCTGCCGCGGACGCAGAGGCGGAGGCGATCACCAAGAAGGCGAACGCCGAGTCCACCGCGGCCGAGGCACGTGCCAGAGGTCAGAAGGCCGAGGCGATGGTGCCGGTCGACGTGGCCAGCGCGCAAGTCGACGTCGAGCAGCGCAAGGTCAACGTGCTTCTGAAGGAGCTCGAGGCTCGCGCAGAGCACGGTTCGGCGATGCAGGACTTCGAGCTCGCCAAGCTGCGTATCACCAAGGAGGCGGAGATCCGCATCGAAGGTGCCAAGGCCATGGCCCAGTTCTCCAGCTCCATCTCGGCGCAGGTCTTCGGCAGCCCCGAGGACGTCGGCAGGATGAGCAGGAGCTTCATGGACGGCATGACGCTCGCGACCAAGGTCGACGGCTTCTTCGCCGCCGCCAGCAACGACACCAAGGAGATCGTCCAAGGTGCCGGTGCGACGCTCGGCAAGGTGCTGAACGCCGCGGCTACACGTCTCAGCGGATCCGCCGAGGACAGCGGGAGCGCACCCGTTTCCACCCCCGCACCGCAGGCGGCACCGGCCAAGGTCGGCGTCGCGAACGGCGGCTAGTAACAGAAGAAGAGAGTTTGTCTCGCCCCCTGAAGCATCACGCTTCAGGGGATTTTTTATTGCTCACTTTTTCATTGTCATTCCAGCCCATATTTTTTTGTCATTCCGGCCTCCGAGCCGGAATCCAGAATCGTAAAAAAGAAGACCAAACGAATTTTGTTTGTTCTTTTTATTTTTCTGGATTCCGGCTCGGAGGCCGGAATGACAAAGAAAGACGGCCCGGAATGACAAAAGAGGGAAACAATATATTAAAAAAGAGACTCGTCGTCATGACGAGTCTCGTATTGTGATGTGTCGCGACTAGGCGGGAGAAACGGGGGAGAGAGGGGTCTTCTCGTCGTCGTAGTCGAGCGCGGCGACGTTCGCACCAGCACCGGTTGTGTTGGTAGCGAACGGATCAGCGACAGTCCCTGCGGGAGCCTGCGGCGGCGGAGGTGGTGAGCGGAAGTCGCTCGCGACTCCGGCGAACTGCTTGTTCGCGAAGCTCTGCAACCAAGACTTGATGCGCTCGAAGATCACCTTGAACGCGCGCCGCACCGGGTCATCGATCACCGTCCACACGAATAGCCAGGGCCAGTAGCACATCCATGCGAGGACGCGCCGCTTATTGTGCTCGACCTGGGGGACTCCGTTGAACTCGCGCGGGAACCTCTCCCTTCTTCCGTAGCCCTGACTGGTTCGCTGCCACTCGAGCAGGTGTATGTCAGGGATATCGGTGCCTTGGATGCCGTAGGCCTGGAGGAAGTTCGCCTTCAGCTCGTCGTACTCCTTGCCCAGGATCGTGACGTACTTCCGCCACTTGTACGCTGAGTACGCCGTGCCGAGGACGAAGTAGGCCGCGAGGAAGCCTGCGGTGAGGCCGAGGTGGCCGAACGCGGCTTTGACGATGTTGAAGTCGCCGAGGAAGCCGAGCGTGGCGACGAGGGCGATGAACGAGGCTGTCGCCCAGCCGGGCCTCTCGTTCTCGACGAACGCGACCAGGATGATCCCGTGGATCACGAGGAGGATCCAGAACGCTGCGGAACCGAACATGAACAAGGTGAACATGACGTGCCTTCTCCGGTTTTGCCGGTGTTTGTGGGGTTGTACCGTCGAAACGGCGGAAAATGAACCGTTCAGATCCTGACAGATTTCCCCTAAAAAGTCAACTATTGAACTTAGGCCGCGTTCATGCTAGCGTTTTTGAGCGCTTCCGGAAGGACGCGTCAGAAGGAGGATGCGATGGGTATCGATTGGGTGGTAGGCGGTGGTGGTGCGGTGCAGCGATGGTCTGGTTCGCGTTGGCACGGGATCGTGCGGCCGTACTCAGAGGATGATGTTTCGCGATTGCAGGGTTCGCTCCGCATTTCGCACACGTTCGCCGGTCACGGCGCACTTCGTCTCTGGGGGATGCTCCAGGGAACAGAGCACGTCGCAGCACTCGGTTGTCTCACTGGCGGCCAGGCGGTGCAGTCGGTGCGCGCGGGACTCAGGGCGATCTACTGCAGCGGTTGGCAGGTGGCGGCGGATGCGAATCTCGCCGGCGAAACCTACCCCGACCAGAGCCTCTACCCCGCGAACAGCGTTCCGATACTCGTTCGTCGCATCAATCAGGCGCTCAGGCGTCAGGATCAGATCGCGTCCAGCGAGAACAAGGGTGACACCACGCATTGGTACGCGCCGATCATCGCGGACGCCGAGGCGGGATTCGGTGGACCGCTGAACACGTTCGAGATGATGAAGGCGATGATCGCGGCTGGCGCGGCCGCCGTGCATTTCGAGGATCAGCTCTCTTCGGAGAAGAAGTGCGGTCATCTCGGAGGCAAGGTGCTCGTGCCGCAGAGTCAGTTCATTCGAACGCTCATCGCCGCGCGACTCGCTGCGGACGTGGAGGATGTGCCGACGGTGATCATCGCGAGAACCGACGCACACAGCGCGACGCTGCTCACGTCGGACATCGATGCTGGTGACAAACCGTTTTGCACCGGCGAGCGGACGCCCGAAGGATACTTCCGCATTCGCGGTGGAATTGAGTGTGCGATCGCACGCGCGCTCGCGTACGCACCGTACGCAGACATGCTCTGGTGCGAGACGTCGACTCCCGACATCGCAGAGGCGAAGCAGTTCGCCGCAGCGGTGCACGCGAAGTTCCCGGGCAAGTTGCTCGCGTACAACTGTTCGCCGTCGTTCAACTGGCGGAAACATCTGAGCGACGCCGCGATCGCATCGTTTCAGCGCGACATCGCTGCGATGGGATACAAGTTCCAGTTCGTGACCCTCGCAGGATTTCACGCGTTGAACCTGTCGATGTTCGATCTCGGACGCGAGTACGCGAAGTCTGGCATGTCGGCATACGCCGCACTCCAGGATCGCGAGTTCGCAAGCGAAGCGGCGGGGTACACCGCGACGCGTCATCAGCGCGAGGTCGGTACCGGATACTTCGACGCTGTCGCAGAGGTGATCTCAAGCGGTCAGTCGTCGACGACCGCGCTCAAGGGTTCCACCGAGGCTGCGCAGTTCGTGGCACCGATCGAGGGTGATCCTACGAAGTAACGATTTGCTCTTTTTGTCATTCCGGCCTTGATCCGGGACCCACTTCTTGTCATTCCGGCCTCCGAGCCGGAATCCAGAACGTAAAAAAAGCCAAACGAGATTCGTTTGGCTTTTGTATTTTTTTGGATTCCGGCTCGGAGG
>JAHFIV010000035.1 GCA_023246225.1 bacterium | reverse complement strand
GCGATCATAGGCTTCCTGATCCAGTGCTCGGCTTTCGTCATCGCCAAGCGGAGCATGGATCACCTGGACGCCAGGTTCAAGGAGCTGATGGCCACGATGCCCAAACGAAATCGCCCTCGCCAACTCGACGCCTGACCGATCACCTCGACCACGACGCAACCCCGCCGACAGCTTGTTTGGCGGGGTTTTGCATTTCGTAATGATTGACAAACTCGAAAAATAATGCTTAGGTTCATGTATCGCCAAAAGGCGAAAGAAGTGGAGCACCATGACACTCCCGCGGCACACGTCCATCGCACAACCTGACACGTTCACAAGAGGAACGACCGGCCCTTCCTGGGCCTGGTTCCCAAACCTCAAGCTGATCTTCGGCTGGGGCGACGGCCTTCGTGAAACCTTGAAGGACAACCTCCTGGGCGTGCAGCACGTCTTCATGCTTCCGGATCATCCGACCAAACCTTCGATCGCGGGATTTCTCGACAACCGCGAACGTCGCCACGACTACTCGCGCGGAAGAGATCTTGCGCCGCCAATCATCATCGAGGCGACGAGCGGTGCAAGCGCAGTGCGCTATCGACTCGGCGACAAGTGCACGCTCGCGAGCGTACCGATGGTGTGCCCCGGCGGAATCCATACGCTCATGCGCGATCAAGAGTATGCGGTACGACACATCGCCATCTCGACCACAGAAACCAAGCTGGCTCTGTGTCGACGCAGGCGCACGCTCAAGCCGCAGTTCCAAGGAACGATGAAACAATGCGGACTGGTGTATCAGCCAAGCGCAGGAAGAGACAACACGTTGGCCGCGGGCAGCAAGCGCACGCCGCAGGAAAAACAATTTGCGGACTGGATGAAGAAATTCAAAGCCATGCAGTTCAAAAAATTTCTGGACCAGCTGAAAGATCCGAGCAAGCGACCGCTCGATTTCGAACAGTTGAAAGGCGTGCACGCACGATCGCGTGCAGGAGCTGTCCAGCGCGGAAAAAAAGACGCGCAAGGAAAAAATGTCCGCTTCTACTCCGAGGATGATCTCGTCCGCCTCGCTTCTCGCGAAGTCGCGGGACGCATGGTGGCGCAACTCATCTTCGACCAGCAGTGGGAAGAGGTCGCTCTCTACACCGCAAGCGGCGGTTTCTCCCCCATCGGTGCATAAGTAACGCTTGAGGCTCGGATAACTTCCGGCCTCTTTTTTTGCAAAATAAAGCCAATTTTTACCACTTTCCATGACCACACCCCGCACTCTCTAAATCGCTTGACACCTCTCATGAGAAGCCGTATACTCGCTGGCGAGCATTCGAAGCTTGTATCCTCAGGCGTTGAACGCTCTCTTCTTTTCTGCCAAATTCAAAGGAACTTCTGAGAAACTATGTTCCGAGCGGGAAACGAGATATTTTTTCTGACCGCTTCGATCGACGCGCCGCAAACGATATAGCTATATCGTTGAGGACGCGGCGGCGAAGCGGGCGGGAAAAATAACCGTTTCACGCCGGAAGAGAGTTTTGAGGAAATTCCTGGGCACTTGACGCCTTCAGGGGTCTCCCCTAAAATGCGGGAATGTCTGTGGAAAAAGCAGACGAAAGTAAACGCTAGAACTTTGACAATGTAATCGAGACAACCTGATCAAAAAGGGATCTCTGCCGGCAGCGGCAGGGATCGAGAGATATCAATTCCTCAATGGCTCTCTTCAATGAGACCAAATGATCTTCTGCGCGTCGCAAGACCGCGGACGATATGGAAGCACTGACCCGCCAGGGTCGTGTCTTCTTCTGAGAGTTTGATCCTGGCTCAGGATGAACGCTGGCGGCGTGTCTAAGGCATGCAAGTCGTACGGAGAATTTATTTCCGCAAGGTTATGAATTCTTAGTGGCAAACGGGTGAGTAACACATTGGTAACCTACCCCAAAGTTCAGAATAACGTTCCGAAAGGAACGCTAATACTGGATGTGGTCACCGATCAAATGATCGGTGAGTAAAGCCGAAAGGCGCTTTGGGAGGGACCTATGTTCTATCAGCTAGTTGGTGAGGTAACGGCTCACCAAGGCTACGACGGATACCGGGTGTGAGAGCATGACCCGGCTCACTGGGACTGAGACACTGCCCAGACACCTACGGGTGGCTGCAGTCAAGAATATTCCCCAATGGACGAAAGTCTGAGGGAGCGACGCCGCGTGCAGGATGAAGGGCTTCGGCTTGTAAACTGCTTTTCCTTGGGACGAAGCTTCGGCTGACGGTACCAAGGGAATAAGAGGTTGCTAACTCTGTGCCAGCAGCAGCGGTAATACAGAGACCTCAAGCGTTATCCGGATTTATTGGGCGTAAAGCGTCCGCAGGTGGTTCGTTAAGTCTTCCGTCAAATCTCTGGGCTCAACCCAGGGGCTGCGGGGGAAACTGGCGAACTAGAGGTTGGGAGAGGCAAGCGGAATTACCGGTGTAGTAGTAAAATGCGTTAATATCGGTAAGAACACCAAAGGCGAAGGCAGCTTGCTGGAACACACCTGACACTAAGGGACGAAAGCACGGGGAGCGAAGCGGATTAGATACCCGCGTAGTCCGTGCCCTAAACGATGAGTGCTGGATTTTGGGAGTATCGACCCTCCCAGAGTCGTTCAAATAAGCTAACGCGTTAAGCACTCCGCCTGGGGAGTACGGCCGCAAGGCTAAAACTCAAAGGAATAGACGGGGACCCGCACAAGCGGTGGAACATGTGGTTTAATTCGACGGTAAGCGAGGAACCTCACCAAGGTTTGACATGTAACTGCAAATCCCATGAAAGTGGGACTCCTTCGAGGGTGTTACACAGGTGCTGCATGGTTGTCGTCAGCTCGTGCCGTGAGGTGTACCCTTAAGTGGGGTAACGAGCGCAACCCCTATGTCGTGTTGTTTTTCACGACAGACTGCCTCGGATAACGGGGAGGAAGGCGGGGATGACGTCAAATCAGCATGGCTCTTACGCCTTGGGCGACACACGTGTTACAATGGACGGTACAAAGGGCCGCCAAAGCGAAAGCTGGAGCTAATCCCATCAAAACCGTTCTCAGTTCGGATTGAGGTCTGCAACTCGACCTCATGAAGCTGGAATCGCTAGTAAACGCGCATCAGCCACGGCGCGTTGAATACGTTCTCGGGTCTTGTACTCACCGCCCGTCACGTCAAGAGAGTCGGGGGTACCCGAAGAAACGCGATTGCGTTTCGAAGGTAAAACCGATAATAGGGACGAAGTCGTAACAAGGCATCCCTAGCGGAAGCTGGGGATGGATCACCTCCTTTCTAGGGAGTAAAAACTTCGTCGAGGGTTGCGATCGCACCCTTGACGCAGGCACCAACGATTGTACAAATCGGGGGCGCTCCTAGGTCGAACTCTCCGCGTCGCAAGATTGCGGAAAGAACCTACTCGGGGAAACGAAAAAACTCTTGTCTCGATTATATTGCCAAAGCACAGAACCGCCTTCGGGCGGTTTTTGTGTTGTTCCTTGCCTATTATCCCCACTTCTCCGACCACACATTGTCATTCCAGACTACCTTTTTTGTCATTCTGACCCTCTTTTCTTGTCATTCCAGACTACCTTTTTTGTCATTCCGGCCTCCGAGCCGGAATCCAGAAAAATAAAAAGACCAAACAATATCACGTTTGGCTTTACGGTTCTAGATTCCGGGTCACGGCCCGGAATGACAATGTATGGGAGACCGGAATGACAAAAAATGAAAATAAAAAAGAAGCCACGGATGAGCTCCGGGCTTCGCAATCGCTTTCGCGCCATGCGTTCCCTCCTAGATGATTATACGCAGGTCCGCCACAAGGGCGGAGGTGTCCGGGTTGACCGCGATCGCGTGGATACGATCGTCAACGCCGGCGCAGCAGTACGATTCGGTCTCGCGGCCATCGCCGCGATGGATCGACGGATACCCGTGCCGCACGAGCAGCATGCTGAGGAGCTGGAAGGGGTCATGGTGATCCCCCTCTTCGCCCTTCCACCAGGCGACACGACCATCAGCAGCAGCTTTCGTGAGCACGCTGACGATACGCGCGTGACAGTCCCCCGCAGCGTCGCCGTTGAGCACGCCGTCGGAATCGCGGAAGTAATCCCACCGCAACTCGTTGGAGTCGTCGGGGCTGACCCCAGGCACTGGCTTCGCCGGGTTCATGGCGTGATCGCGAGTGACGTCCAGGAAGAAGATTCCCTTGTCGAGGGCCTCCTGGTCCACCGAACCATCGACGATGGCGCGGATCAGCGACGCAAATCTGACAGCAACGATGCGCATGTGAATCCTCCTGTGTTGGTGCCCACCCCCTAAGGGATGAACAGGTAAGGCTACCTGAAAAGAGAATTCTTGTCAACCTTAACCACCACCACCGCCCTCCCTTCAAAAAAACACCCTAATATGGTATTGCAAATACTACCAACCCCTGCTATGGTTTTTCAGTCCATTTTGCCTTAAAATAGGCATACGGAAAAATAAACAAAGTACTACGGGCGTGCCACCGTCGCTCGCGAGCGACGTGGCGTGTAGCTCAGTTGGTTAGAGCGGTCCGATGACCATCGGACAGGTCGATGGTTCGAAGGAGACAAACAAAGTACTACGGGCGTGTAGCTCAGTTGGTTAGAGCGTCACACTGATAATGTGAAGGTCGATGGTTCGACTCCATCCACGCCCACCAGAAAAATACCTATGATTATAAGCAATCCAGAAGTATACTCGCGCCTCGTTCTCAGTATGGTTCTCTCTGGATTGATCGGGATCGAACGTGAGTATCACCATAAACCCGCCGGTCTGCGAACCAATGTCATGGTCGGCCTCGGATCGTGCTTGCTCACCATCGCATCGGTACGAGCGGTCGACCTCGTGCATGGTCCCGGCATCAGTGTCGATCCGACACGTATTGCCGCGCAGATCATTACCGGTATCGGTTTCATCGGCGCCGGAGCGATCCTTCGCCCAGCAAACGACAAAGGCAGCGTCGTCGGCCTCACCACCGCAGCGACGCTCTGGGTAGTGAGTGGTCTCGGCATCGCCATCGGTCTCGGCTTTTATGCAGAAGCGATCGCGACCACAATTCTCGTATTTTTTACCTTCATCTTCCTGAGCAAAATTGTCGGAAGACTTCGAGAATACACTCGCGCGCATCCACCAAAGTACGAACACGATGAGGACCACGCAACACATATTCACGACGCACACGAGCAGTAAAATTTTCACGAAACCGGATCTCTGGTTTCTGCCGAGGTAGCTCAGTGGTAGAGCGAAGGACTGAAAATCCTTGCGTCGCCAGTTCAATCCTGGCCCTCGGCACCAGAGATCCGGTTTCGTTCTAAGATTGTAAGAGTAGAGGGATCACTCCATGTTGACTCGCCTGTCGGGGCGTGGCCTAACGGCTAAGGCACTTGCTTTGGGAGCAAGGGATTGAGAGTTCGAATCTCTCCGCCCCGACAGGACAGTCAACTGCGGGTGTAGCTCAATGGTAGAGCGCTAGCCTTCCAAGCTAGTTACGAGGGTTCGATCCCCTTCGCCCGCTCCACGAAAAAACGACAGCGAAAGCTGTCGTTTTTTCGTGAGCCACGTGGACTGGACCGCAGTCCAGTCTTTACGTGGCCACGTACACAACCGCACTGTCGTTCTCGTCTGCCGCGTGAGCGACGCCGCAGCATCGCTTTTACGTGGCCACGAATAAAAAAATCCTCCGGAGAAATATCCGGAGGAGGCGTAACGAAATCATTTCTTTGGAGGACTAAGCCCCTTCACGATGAGCACGGGTCTCTTCTTGCGAAAGATCGCCGTCTGACCGTTCACTACCTTGAAAAGCAGTTCATCCGCAGCACGGATATCACCAGAGGTGATCGCCTTGCTGAGCGGCAAACGAACGTACTTTTTGACCATCCCCTTGAGCGGGCGGAGACCGTACTTGCGACTCTCGCCCTTCTCGAGCAAAAAGTCCTTAAACGTATCGTCGAAACGAAGCGTGAGCGGAATCGCCTGTGCGCCATTTTTCCCCGACAACTCGTCTTGCAACTTCCCGAGCATGAGCTCGAGTACGCTGCGTTGCTGCTGCCGAGAAAGTGGACGGAAAACAACGATACCGTCCTTGATGCGTCCGACGAGCTCCGGGGTAAACAGTTTCTCGATCTCTTCGAGAGTGCGTTTGTAGATCTCCTGATCGCGCGCATCTGCGGCCGATTCGCTCAGATCGTCAGCGGAGACGACTCGACCGAAGCCCATGCCGCCACCCTTCCCCGTGAGCATCTCCTGCTGTTCACGTGCGCCGATGTTGCAAGTGAGGACGATGACGGAGTTCGCGAAGTTCGTCGCATTCCCGTGAGGAAGCGGGAGGACGCCATCGTCGATGATGTGCAGAAGTGTGTTGTGAAGATCGGCGTGCGCCTTTTCAACCTCATCGAAAAGAAGCACTGAGTAGTATGGTCCGAGCTTTTCAAACAACTCGAACACCACCTGATCTTCGCTTTTCTTCCCCTTCTTCTCGAACGCCTCCTTGAGAAACGGGCGTGACTTCACACGGAAGTGCGGCTCGTCGATCAGGTGCTGCGCGAGAATCGGTGGCTTATTCGAATCGACATAACCCGGTGGCGAGCCGACCAACTCCGACACGCGATGACGCTCGCTGTACTTCGCGCAGGGGATGCGGGTGAGTGGCGCCGCCACTTCGTCATCGCCGATCAGAAACCGCGAAATCTCTTCGGCCATAAGCGTCTTCCCCGTTCCTGTGGGACCAGGGAAGAGATACACGCCGAGTGGTTTCGTTGGATCGCTGAGCTTCGCGTTGTGCATCGAGAATCCGTTCGTGACCGCACGCGCCGCGCGCTCTTGACCGATCACGCGAGCAGAAAGATAATCGTACATCTTCTGCCCTTCTGAACCGAACCCCTCAGACGCGACACGATCGGTGAACTCCGACTCATCATAGTTCAACACGTTCTTCGGTGTGCCCATCGTAGCCTCCTTTCCTTAGGGTTGGTGTGGGTCGAAACAAGCTTAATTTAAGAAGGAACTCTCTCTACGCAGTATAGCGAACAGCAAAGTACGGTCAACGGTTCGCAGGGATCCGGGTATGCGCGAGGGCAAGGGCTAGCGCGAGAGCGTCTGCCGCATCGTCTGGTTCAGGAATATGTTCTAAACCGAGTAATATTTTTACCATTTTTTGTACCTCGTCTTTTTTTGCGCCGCCGTGTCCACACACCGCAATTTTTACCTCAGCAGGACTAAATTCCTGACAGCGAACACCACGTTTTTCAAGACATACTCGAATCACCCCTCGCGCTTCGGCAACGAGAAGCGCGGTCTTTACATTTTTTGAAAAGAAAAGTTTCTCGATCGCCGCGGCGTCCGGATGATAACGATCGATGAGATCAGCAAGTCGGTCGTAGACGAAAGCGAGCCGTGCGGCCATCGAGGTTCCCGCTGGCGTACGAATACTTCCATAGTCAAGACAACGGTCCTTCCCACCCTCAAGCGAGATGATGCCGTATCCCATATCCGCAAAGCCGGGATCTATACCGAGAAGTATCATGACTCTGTAATAAAGTGTATCTTCACTTTTATCTTACCACTCTTTTTGTCATTCCGACCCTTAGTTGTCGTAAAAAAGAAAAGGGGCCCCGCACAGAAATCGTGCGAGGCCCCCAAAAATATGAAGACGCGGAGCGGAAGAGCTAAAGGCCAAGGATCAAATGGCAAAGGACTACCCAAGGCACGTCGTTCGCGAACGACGTGCCAAGGTTCCAAGGCCTAAAGCCTAACTTGCGAGGACCGCGGGGCGCCGGCCGTCGAACCTGCCGCCGAGCCAGCGGCAGTCCCAGAACCACCCGCCGCAGCCCCAGTACAGGTAGCGGACGCACAGGTTGCCGTTCGAATCGCGATACACGGTGTTCCAGAAGAGGTGATACAGGGTCTCGCCCTTCTCGTTCTTCTTCCACGAATCCGGGATCAGATGCGTGTTCGCGAGGAGGTGATCGAGGACGCAGGCGTTGAGTACCGGCTTTCCCTCGAGCTCCTTGCGGAGGTCGTGGCCGACGATCGTCTTGCCGTTCTTCTGCCTTGCGGAGAAGTACAGGGTGATCTTCGACGGGTCGAACTCGATCTTGCCGCCCTTCGCGTGCGACTCGACACTCCATCCGTTCGGGATGTACGGCGCGGTGTCGCAGTCGATGAGGCGGTTGGGTCCGACGGGGATGGCGTCGAACGCCCCCTCGATCAGGCTCTGCAGCCCTCCGAGCACGCGCTCGACGGGAAGCGTTCCCTCGCGGACGCGACGGAAAAGGTCGTTCTGACGGCGAGCCAGGATGCCCAACTCCTCGTCCGTGACAACTTTGGTCGTCATGACAAGACTCCTTCTTTGATGCCGCTGGCTTGCTGATGACGGGGAGAATTCCCGGTTCTCAGATTGCCTTTTGTTTGAAAGCGGCGGTTTAGGGCAAAAAATACGACCTTATTTTTGCTGCAAAACGCCGAATTCAAGTGAAAAAATATGTAAAGGATCAACGAAATACTCTAGCAGAAAAGATGAGGATGTCAAGCTGCTTGTAGTCGTTCAGCAATAATGTCACAGGTTGGCATTCCGGCATATCTCTTTGTCATTCCGGCCTTTCTTTATTGTCATTCCGGCCTCCGAGCCGGAATCCACATAAACAAAAAGATCAACGAAAATTGTTTGGTATTTTTCTGGATTCCGGGTCACGGCACGTCGGTCGCGACCGACGTGCCACGGCCCGGAATGACAAAGGAGGGTGGCTGGAATGACAAGGGGAGGGACGGGATGGTAAAGGAACGACGTGTGATACAACAAACCCCGCATCGATGCGGGGTTTGTTGTATCTAACGCTTAGCGATTTCGTGCGGCCTGTTCGGCGGCGCGATCCGCATCTTTCTCCTGGTTGTTCGGTGCACCGAACCCGGTGCCCGCAGGAATCAAACGACCGATGATCACGTTTTCTTTGAGACCCTCGAGTCGGTCCATCTTACCGGTCACTGCGGCGTTGATGAGCACGCGTGCGGTTTCTTGGAACGATGCGGCAGAGAGGAAGCTCTGCGTGGACAACGCAACCTTGGTGATGCCGAGGAACAATTCATCAGCGGTCGCGAGTTTTCCGCCACGCTCTTTCGCAGCAGCGTTCTCTTCCATGAATTGTGACTTCTCAATAATTTCACCAGGAAGCAGGTCCGTACCACCAGCGTCCTTCACGAGCACACGAGAAAACATTTGCTTGATGATGATCTCGATGTGTTTGTCGTTCAGCTTCTGACCTTGCGTGGTGTAGATCGCCTGCACGTCCTTCAAGATGTATTTTTGGACCGCTTCCTTGCCACGCAAACGATACAGCTGCTGCAAGTCGAGGTTGCCGTCGGTCAACTGATGACCAACTTCCACCGTGTCACCGTTTCTCACGAAGAGAACGAACCCTGGCGGAATGATGTATTCCTTGATTTTTTCCATCTCTCGAACGATGCGAACGACGCGCTTATCGAGACGCGCAACACCAGCTGCTTTAGCGGTCACCGGTGTGCCATCGGCTTTCACAAGCACGACCTCGCCTTCGACCACTTTCTTTCCTGCTTTGACCTTCACCTCATCGGTCGACGCGTGTTTGTATGATTCACCATCTTCTTCGGTGTACGTCACACGAACGATCTTGTGACCGACGAACGGCGCAAGAACTTTTTGACCGTCCGGCCCTTCGATCATACGACGTTCAATTTCCTCAACAGCAACCTTACCTCCGACATCGCTCATAAACGCTTTGCGTTTCGGTGGGCGTGCCTCGAACAACTCTTCAATACGCGGAAGACCTTGCGTAATGTCAGAACCTGCGACACCACCGGTGTGGAACGTACGCATGGTGAGCTGTGTACCTGGTTCACCGATCGATTGCGCGGCGATAATACCGACAGCAACGCCCATCTGCACCGGTTTGTTGTAGGCGAGGTCGTACCCGTAACACTTTTTGCACACGCCTTTTGCCATGCGGCATTCAAGCACAGTGCGTACACGAACTTCTTCGATCTCCACGGTCGCAAGACTGCGCGCGATCGGTTCGGTGATCAGCTCGCCAGATTTTACGATCGTCTTACCGGTCTTTGGATCTTTAATATCGGAGAGCAGCACGCGACCGAGAATGCGCGCGACAACTTTTTCGTTCATCTCTTCGCTCTCTTTCTTTGTAACAAGAATACCGTTTGTATCACCGCAATCCTCTGTGCGGATCACGAGATCCTGTGAAACGTCGACGAGACGACGTGTGAGGTAGCCGGCGTTTGCGGTACGGAGCGCAGTATCAGACAAACCTTTACGCGCACCGTGACTGGAGATGAAGTATTCCAGCACATCGAAACCATCCTTGAAGTTCGCCTTCACCGGAAGTTCGATAATGTCACCTGCAGGGTTCTGCACGAGACCTTTCATACCGATGATCTGCGCGAGCTGTCCCCAAGTACCACGAGCACCTGAGTCGATCATCGCTGCGACAGAACCGTCCTTCGGCAATTTTTCTTTTGCAATTTTAATCACGCGATCTTTAATGTTGGTCCACACCTCAACGATTTTGAGGTGGCGCTCGCCTTGCGTGAGCAAACCTTCCTGGAACTGTTCTTCAATTTCTTCGATGCGCTTGTCACCCTCCTCAATCAACGCCTTCTTCTCTGGAAGGAACGGCAAGTGCGCCATACCCCAAGAGTATCCGGACTTCGTGATGTAGTGGAAGCCGAGATCTTTCAAATCATCGAGCAATTTTGTTGCGCGCTCGCGACCGTTCATCTCAAGACAGCTGCGTACCATTTCAGTGACCTTCTTCGAGTCAAGCTGATCGTTCACATACGCATGACCCTCGGGGAGCACGCGGTTGAAAAGCAATCTACCGACGGTGGTTTCGATAGGCTTCTCGCTGATGTCGATGCGACAAAGAATTTTTTCGCGCATTTCAATTTTGCGAAGACGGTACGCATACACCGCTTCGTCCGCGTTACCGAACGCGCGCGGCGTCTCACGACCCTGCGGTGGAATGGTGGAGGTCATGTAGAAGATGCCCCAAATAACGTCCTTATCCGGACGCATCACCGGCTGACCGGTCGCAGGTTTAAGCAAGTTGTTGACCGAAAGCATGCGCTCGCGAGCTTCCTGCTTTGCGTCATCGGTGAGCGGCACGTGTACCGCCATTTGGTCACCGTCGAAGTCCGCGTTAAACGACGGACACACCATCGGGTGAATCTGAATCGCCTTGCCCTCGATCAGCTTCGGTTGGAAACCTTGAATACCGAGACGGTGAAGTGTCGGTGCGCGGTTCAAGAGCACGATCGCATCGCTCGTCACCTCTTCAAGAATGTCCCACACTTCGGATTGATCAGATTCGATAAAACGGTTCGCGCTGCGAATGTTGTGCACGAATCCGCGCTGAATCAATTTCGAAATCACGAACGGTTTGAACAGTTCGAGCGCCATCATCTTCGGAAGACCGCACTGATTCAATTTAAGTGACGGACCAACGACGATCACTGAACGACCGGAGTAGTCGATACGCTTGCCGAGCAAGTTCTGACGAAATCGTCCTTGCTTCCCTTTCAAAATATCGGCGAGCGATTTCAGTTGGCGCTTTTTTCCGGTCGTCGCAACGACAGTCTTCGCCTGACGCGCGCTGTTGTCGATCAGTGCATCGACCGCCTCCTGCAACATACGCTTTTCGTTGCGCGTAATCACTTCAGGAGCGTTGAGGTCCTGCAGTTTCTTCAAACGATTGTTGCGGTTGATCACGCGGCGATACAGATCGTTGAGATCTGA
>JAHFIV010000034.1 GCA_023246225.1 bacterium | reverse complement strand
GCTGTAGTGATTGCGGTACCGGTGATGGTGGACGTCTTCAAATCTATTTTTGAATTGCTCTGGACTTTTGTTGGTGATAGTTTTTCTGTGAAGGGTCATGTAGACTAAACAGGAACAGGAATTATTTATCAAAATCTATGGAATTATTACGTGAATTTAAAAAGTTAAACAAAGGCGATGCGGATATCGCGGGCGGCAAGGGCGCCTCGCTCGGTGAAATGCTCCAGGCTGGCATTCCTGTCCCACCAGGCTACGTCGTGCTCTCAGCATCCTTTGAAAAATTTCTTGCTGATACGAATCTTAGCGCCGAAATTGATGCGGTGCTCGGCACGGTGAACCATACAAAAATGGATACCGTAGAGTCTGCCTCGGAAAAAATTCAGGAACTTATTTTGTCGGCCGACATGCCAAAAGAAATCGCCAGACTCGTCACCGCGTCATTTCAAAATCTTGATACGCGCTACGTCGCTGTTCGTTCAAGTGCGACCGCGGAAGATAGTTCAGAGGCCGCCTGGGCGGGACAGCTCGATAGTTTTTTGAACACGACCGAAGCGACGTTGCTTGTAAACGTTAAAAAATGCTGGGCGTCCCTTTTTACGCCACGTGCAATTTTTTATCGTTTTGAAAAAGGTCTTGAGAAACAAAAAATCTCAGTCGCTGTTGTCGTACAAAAAATGGTTGAAAGTGACACTGCGGGGATCGCGTTTTCTGTACACCCAGTCACCGAGGATCGGAATCAACTCATCATTGAGGCTGGGTTCGGGCTCGGGGAGGCCGTTGTTTCTGGCTCCGTGACGCCGGATAGTTATGTGTTAGAAAAAACGCCTCGGCGCATCTTGGAGAAAAAAATTTCTGCACAAACGCGGGCTCTTTATCGCGGAGAACATGGTGGCGCTGAATGGCGAAACCTCTCGAAGACTGACGGAGAACGACAAGTTCTTTCTGATAAAGAAATTCTTGCGCTCGCAGAACTTGTTTTGCGTATCGAAAATCATTATGGATTTCCGTGCGACATCGAGTGGGCACACGAGAGTGGAGAATTTTTCATCGTGCAAAGCAGACCGATTACGACGCTTGTCGATAAAAATCAGGAGGAGGATCCGACGGCGATTCTTATAAACAAAGTGAAAAGCATGGAGTGGGAACGATTGCTCGAGCGACCATTTTATGCGTTTACTCTTTCACTTTTTGAAGAGGCGACGCGACCGGAAAGTTTTGAACAAATCGGCATCAGCGGTGTCGCTCTAAAAACACTATTTTTTCAGAACGGCCACTGGTACCTTCATCACCCATCGCTTAAAGAGATGGATGCGCAGCTTGAAAATTTTCTGTTAAAACACTCGATAATTGAAATCACTGTTGGACTCGAACGGTTTAAAAATGAAAACACTGAAAAAATCACCGCTCTTCTAGGGGGCGCGCTCTCGATAGAAGAAAAATTTGCCGAGATTTTCAAAATTTTAACGCTGGCTTGTACATACATTTGGCTCGCGCATGGCTTGGAATCTTTTTATGACAGAAGGTTGCGTGACGAGGTTCCACAGTACGTCAAAAATGACATCGAGAAGTTTATTGGCGATGCAAGTTTTCCAAAAAAGAAAAATGAACATGCGTTTTTTGAAGAGATGATGCGGGGCGACGCGACAGATGAGGAGATCGCTAAAAAATTTGGATGGATCAAATCCCGCGACGGTTTTTCAGCACCATTTTCGTCGGAAGAGGTTGGTCAAATGCGACGAGAGCTGCCGCCCCAACAGGAACATGATCCCGTCGATATTCCGGAACAATTGCGGGAGCTCTTTATGGAAGTTCAAGAGTTAGTATTTTTTAGAACAGCGAGAACTGATATTTTTTACCAGCTTTATTTTCTCGCTCGGCCAATTATACAAGAAATGGGAACGAAACACGGCGTCAGTTTTTATGAGATGCGTTTATGTCGCGCAAAAAGTTTTTTGCGCGGCGAAGTGGAGCGTTACGTGCAAAACCTCACGTTCGTCTACCTGGACGGAGACGTACTTTTCCAAAATGATCCGATCATAAGCGAAACTACCGTTTCTGGAAACGAAGCGGTGACGGGAACGGTCGCGTATAGGGGTAGGGTGCAGGGCACCGTCCGCATCGTGAAGGATGTGTCCGAGTTAAACAAGGTACAAGCTGGAGACATTCTTGTTACGCAGATGACGTTTCCATCCTTTATCCCCGCCATGATCCGTGCGGCGGCATTCGTAACCGACGAAGGTGGCATCACCTGCCATGCAGCAATCGTTGCGCGAGAGATGCGGAAGCCGTGTATCATTGGAACAAAAATAGCAACACAGGTTTTGAAAGATGGTGATCTTGTGGAGGTGGACGCAGAAAAGGGGATTGTTCGATACTAATTTTTTGTTTTTTTATAAAAAACGGTCCGAGATGAATCGGACCGTATGATCTAGCGTGCGAGTGCGCGGATGGTGGGATCGAACGCGCTGCGGAAGATGTTTTTCTCGAGCGCAGCAACTTCTGCTTCGGTGAAGTTGTATGCAGCGTCGGTTGCTGCGATCACTTCTGGCATCGGCGGAAGGAACAGATCGTCGTCGGCGTTCAGTGTGTAGAGCACGCCGCGATCGAGGAGCTCGCGGATGCGAAGAGTACGGAGATCCTCCACCGATCCGCAGGCGAAGTTCGAGAGCGGGCAACCCTCGATACCCACGCCGGTGTCCACGATCTCGCGGACGAGTTCGTCGTCATCGCAGAGTGGGATCGCGTGACCGACGCGATGGCATTTCAGAACGCGCACCGCAGTGCGAACGTTCCAGAGCAATCTTGTGCGATACGTTTTGCGCGGATCTTGCGCAACCCACTCACCCGCATGGCACGTGCGGCGCACCTTGCTGCCGAACGTGAGTGCGAATGCACGGAGATGTTTCTCGGGAGGATGACCGCCTTCGTCGCAGGCGAGATCGAGCGCAACCCCACCGTCGTAGTGCAGCACGGTCTTCGCGATCGCGACGCCGGTGTCGGGATCGGCCTCGCGACCGATGCACACGATCGGCATGATGCGGATGTTGTATCGCGCCTCTGCCATCATGAGTCCGGTGCGGAGCGCGTCGACCGCTCCGACGAGCGAGAGTCCGCCGGCCATGTGGTACTGCGGCGCGAATCGTCCCTCGACGTACGTGAATCCTTCGCGTGCGCGTGCACGACCGTAGGCGTAGCCGGCGAGAGTGAGCGCATCGTCGGTTTGCAGCACCGACGTCACCGTTCCGAATTTGGTGACGATGTTCTCGTGCGGATTCTTGAAGTATTTGCGCCACGCCTCGATCGAGGCGAACGGAAACTTTTTTCCCGCCATCTTGTACAGATCGAGGATGATGTCGCCGAGCGCAGCGCTGCCGTCGATGTGATCGTGGAGCATTCCACGGATGATCGGTTTCATTGTGTGCCTCCTGAGGGAACCTCTGAGAAACTATATTCCGGAGCAGGAAACGAGATATTTTTTCTGCGCGGTTCGATGACGCGCCACAAACGATATGGAGTATCGTTGAGGACGCGGCGTCGGAGCGTGCGGGAAAAATAGCCGTTTCCTGCCGGAAGAGAGTTTTGAGGAGGTTCCCTAAATATAGTGAAGCGGATTTTGTCGTCGAGGTCAATGCCAGGTACTATGAACGTACATGCGAGCCTTTTCTCGTCTCATCGCAGCGGTCGTTGTCTGCGCTGCATTTTTTTCAACAGCTGCATCTGCGGCAGAACTGCATAGTATTTCGTTTTGGCGTTGGGACACCGGAAAAGCATCGCGTACCGCGCACCATTTTTCCACGAACGAGAACGGCAGCTCGATTGCGGTGGGCGATCTCGGAAATGACGGCGTTGCGGAGGTCGTCATCGGTGCGCCGATCGGCGCATCGCCAGAGGTACGGATTTTGCGGGGAGATGGTTCGCGCATCATCGCATTTCTTGCATACGATAAAGACATGACACAAGGAGTGACCGTTGGTGTTGGTGACGTGAACGGTGATGGAAAAAAAGAGATCGTCACCGGTACCGGACCTGGTGCTGTGGCGCAAGTGCGCGTGTTTACTGCGTTGGGAACTGAAACGATGATTTCTGGAGGATTTTTTCCGTACGGCAAAGAATTCAAAGGTGGGGTGAACGTCGCAGTTGCGGACGTCGATAGCGACGGTCGCGCGGAGATTATCACTGCACCGGGTCCGACCGGTGGACCGAACGTGCAAATTTGGTCTGGTGATGGTGTAAAAAAAGATGACTTTTTCGCGTTTGATAATAATTTTACCGGCGGACTTCACATCGCTGCGGGTGATCTCGATAGCGACGGTCGCGCGGAGATCGTTGCTGCGCTTGCAGACGCGTCACCGCCCACGGTTCGTATCTTCTCCGCCCCCGGCAGAGACGGTACTTTTCAGAAAATTCGCGAGTTCACCGCTATCGATAGTGGATTTCGTGGCGGATTAAATCTCGCGATCGGCGATGTCGATGGCGATGGCCGCGTGGAAATTCTTGTTGCGCCGAACAGTCTCGGAGGTCCGCATGTGCATGTATATCGTGCGGACGGCTCGCTCATCGGTGCATTTTTTTCTGGTGATGAATCGGATCGTGGTGGCGTGGTCCTTGGTGTTGGTCATTTTTCGACAGGCAATGAAATCGTAACGATGCCTGCCGGTCACGACGCACAAAAAAATGCGCAAGAACCAAAGTCGATGTACGTGTCAGTGAAAGATCAGCGATTGTTTGCATACGAACACGGTCGTCTCGTAAAAACTTTTTTGGTTGCGACGGGGATGAAAGGATACCCGACCCCACTCGGTGACTTTCAGGTACTTGCGAAGCCGTTTAAAGTAAATTATCGCTGGTCGTACGGAGTTGGTAATCCAAATAATTACGATCTCGGTTGGGTGACATGGAATTTACGATTCGGTCCGCACGTCTACATTCACTATGCGCCGTGGCGAAAAGTGTTTGGCGTGCGCGGCAGTCACGGTTGCGTGAACGTTTCAAAAACCGACGCGCAGTGGATTTACGCGTGGGCTGATCTGAAAACACCGATCACTATTGAATAAAAAGCGCGTTCATGTTTTTCTTTCGTGCAGGAGGAAGGACATGACGAAAAATACGATACCGCCGCACGCGTTCATCATCGGCGCTTCAAGAGGTCTCGGTCTCAGCATCGGTCGTGAGGCGCCGAAGAAGATGTGTATTCTCGGCACAGCAAGAACAGCAGCAAGCGCTTTCAAGGCGCAACAAGAGGAGTGGAGCTGGTGCACCGGGGACATCGCGGACCCAACCACGGTGGTCGAGGTACTCGATGCGATTCGAGATCTGCCGATCACGCACATCTTTTGGGTCGCAGGGATCCACCGAAAGCAACAGTTTCCGACCGCGTCGTACGAAGACATCGACGTGATGACACGGACGCACTTCACCGGTCCGGTCAACATTCTTCGTGAGTGCATCCGTCGAGCGCCGCGGAACAGACCGCTGCATCTCATCACCATCGCGTCGACGTCGTCGTATCGCGTGCGTGACCAAGAGACGTTGTACTGCGCGCTCAAAGCCGCCAAGGCACACTTCACCCGCAACATCGCGCGAGAGCTCGCTCGGGACATTCCGGGTTCGAAGACGCTGCTCGTGAATCCCGGTGGGATGAACACCGATCTTCTCAAGGGTATCGCCGACGTTTCGAATTGGATGAGCCCCGCAGTCGTCGCGAAACTCATCTGGGATCGCGTCGCTCGGCAGACAAAAATCTACGACGAGATGAACATTCTTCGTCAGGACGACGGTTCACCGAAGGTGGTGAACGGACCGCAGCTCCCCGAAATGCCGTGATCACTTGTCCCGCAATGCTGCGGGACATTTTTTTGTCGCAAAAAATGTGGTATTTTTTATTTATATGAAAATGTCCTCACTATTTATCGCGTCAATGCTCGGCGTTCTTCTCATCGGCGCAGGATGTGCGTCCTCGGGTGTTTCGATTCCGACCCCGCTTTCTGTTGGTGGTTCGCGTTGCGATCATCCGTACTACCCACTTCGTGTCGGCACGAAAATGGAATACGCATCGAGCGCGAAGAGCGCGTTGCATTCGAGTTATAGTTGGGAAGTTACCGAAGCGGCAGGGGATCATGCGAAGCTCGCGTATCATTTCAGTCCGACGCTCACGACAGTGTCTGATGTAACATGCAGCGACGAGGGACTTCGTATGGATTCGTACATGAACACCGCGGGCGCAAACGAACAGATGACAGTGAAGACGCTCCGTGCGGACGGTCAGTACGTGCCGCGCGATTTGCGTGTGGGGAGCGAGTGGACGAACAACTACGAAGTGGAAGCGACAAATACCAATCCGATTGCGATTCGCATGGGATTCGGTACAACGCACATGACCATCAATACAAAAAACAAAGCGGTGAGTGAAGAAAAAGTGACGGTGCCCGCAGGAACGTTCACTGCGATCAAAGTGGAATCGGTGAACAACACGAGCACAGTACTCGGCGTAGGAAAACCCGCGTCAACATTTGCGATCACGAGTTATTTGTATTTCGTGCGCGGAAAAGGTTTGGTAAAAACAGAGACGGTCTCGAACGGCGTCACGATGGGCGTGGAAGCGACGAAGATTACGGTGCCGTAGGATTTTCGTGAGGTGGGTTTTTAAAATAAAGAAGGGTCCTCGAGCGAGGGCCCTTCGTTAGTATCAGACGGTCTGTCGTCTCAGACGGTCTGTCGTATCAGACGGTCTTGTGACGCAACGCGTACTCTTTCGCGGTAGCGATGCATTCCGCAGTACTCAGCGAGTACCAGGAGTGATGAGTGGGATCATCAGGGGATCGGACGGGGACGTACACGCCGCCGAGACCGGCGAGATGCATCGCTACGGCACAACGAAGACAGGTGAATTCCGCCTTGTCTTTCAGGAGGGGTGTTCCAGAGGCATCGACGCCGGCGACGCAAAGACCACACTCCGCCATCAGCAGCCCGTTTTGGTGGATGTACTGCAACGCCCACTCCTCGGCGTGACCGCAGGCGCCAAGCATGCTCTCTGTTCGTGAGGTGATGCGGAGACGGATGCACTCCGGCTCGCACATGTCGCGGAGACAATCGATCGGCTGGTTGTTTTTCACTGCAACTATTCGTGCCTCCTTCGTATGCACGCTGTGCACGATGGCGGCACCGAATCCCATCTTTTTGCAGGGCGAAGCGTACGCCGCCGTGAGACAGGCGCGGTAGAACGAGTCGCCGAATAGTCCAGCGTCCCCATTCAGTGCGCACGCTAGTCGGCACGCCAGGTTTGCGTACCGTTGTCGTGTGTCGGCACCGCCGATGACGTACTCGCGAGTTCTCGTCTCTGCGGGAATCGTGTGGACGGGGAGGCGACCGCTGAACTGCGCCACCGTCGTATCGGTCGTCGCTCCATCTGGGAAACGGTTGTAGTAGTGCGACCCGCCCGCGGCGAACTCGGTGTCCTTGAGCGAGATGCGGAGCAACTCACCGCCGAACAAGTTTTGCGCCAGAAGCGATGCGACCGCGCAGTGTCCCCACGTGGGGTTTTCTGGCGTCCACCCTTTGCCACCTCCAGCGGCGGTGTCGGCCGCGCAGAGAGAGGGGAGAATTTCTGTGAACCGTTTCAAACTGATGTTCTGTTGTGACATGAGCGCGTCTCCTCGAGTCGAAAAAACTCTGGTTGCAGGTTACCTATAGGATGTTCTTTTTGCAATAATATGTGTCAAAAAATCATGTGAGAAAAAACCACCGCGCTTGGGAAGCAAAGAAAAAGCCGCGGTGAAATACCGCGACTCCTCGAATCAATCGTACTTGTTACGCATCGTTCCGTGGTCGTACAGGTAGATGTCGACGATACCGGCCTTCACCGCGCGCTCGAACACGTCGTCTGCGGTAGCGAGGTCGGGGAACTTGATGACGAGTTCGACGTAACCGGCTGAGCCGTTCGCGTTTCGGTGAACCTCGTCAGAGAACAAACCGAGCGCCTTCAGCGTTGCGTTTTGCCGCTCGTCGTAGGTGATCATCCGTGGATCTCCCGACCACGTGACTTCGGGGCAGGGCGAGACCCCCAAGCGGATCACGATGTTATCCTTGAAGAACGCACTGCCGTACACGTCCTCACCTTTTTGGTAGACCGCGATCGCTCCGAATGTTTGCATGTTCTCCTCCGTTTCGTGCAGAGAATGTGTAGCACGCTCTTTGATAATTGTCGAGCTGCAGACCGTTCATGCGCCGTGTCTTCGTTGCCGACACCGAAACCGAAAGGCTTGTATTTTTAAGGCGATTCGATAAGGTGCCGAGAGGTCCCTGAAATCTCAAGGGCTTCGACGAAAGGAACCGTCATGCGTAGCAAGAATCTTTTTCTGCAGTGGGCGCTGTTCGCGTGCCTTGTCCTCATCGGCACTGCGATCGGTACCAGCCTCGGATGGATGGGCTACGTCGTGAACGGCGACCCCACCCACATTACCCTCGTCACGCTCGCCGTCTTCGTGTGCAGCACGCTGTACCTCGGCCGACTGTCGTGGCGACTCACGAACGGCGGCGACGCCAAAGTCATCGCACACAAACTTTCGACCGGCTGGTTCGCCTCGAGCGTCTGCGTCACTCTCGGTTTGCTCGGCACCGTTGTCGGGTACTTCGTGATGATGCAGGGCGTCCCGGGAACCGGCGAAGATGTCGCGGAACAGCTGGTCCATCAGATCCGCGCAGGGATGGGCACTGTGCTCGTCAACACGATCGTCGGCGCGATCTGCGGTCTCCTCATCGAAGTGCAGAGCCATTTCATCGAACAGGCTGCAAAGCGCGCCATGCTCGAGGATGAGCCATGAGGCGTCCACAGCTGTTCGGGAAGACGCTGTTCGTCGACTTCTTGATGAGCAATCTCGCGATCCTCCTCGGCATCATGATGCTCGCGAACGTCAGTCACAAGCGGAAAAAGGTGATCGAGGAGCCGCGTGGCCTCGGCACCGAAGGAAAGTATGCGGTCGTGATGCAGTGGCCAGCGACATCACAGGACGACGTCGACCTGTACGTGCGTGACCCTGCGGGGAACATCGTGTTTTTCAACGCTCGCGAGCTCGGGCAGATGCACCTGGAACACGATGACCGAGGCGCCGGGACGAAGGCAGATCAATCGTCGAACCATTCGACACCGGCGAGAAAACACGAAGAGCGGGTGATCCTTCGCGGGACCGCGCCTGGTGAGTACGTGGTGAACGTCCACATGTACAACAAGCGCGACGCCACTCCGACACCGGTGCATGTGCGGCTGATTATGCTCCGTGGCTTGGACGATGAGTCCGCGAGCAGAGATCTGGTGCTTGCGGCGAACGGTGCGGAGGCGACAGCGTTTCGTTTCACGCTCGCACCCGACGGCATTGTGAAGGAAACGAACAAGTTGGAGTGTCGACTGACCGGTGGCGGCCAGGGCGATCCGATGCAAATTCCTGGAGGAGGTTTGTAATGGAACTGTACACGCTCGCGATTCCGGTCGCGTTCATCTTGCTCGCCGCAGTGCTGTGTCTTCTGCTCATCGGCTCCAAGTGGAAGTGGTGGCAGAAGCTCGCGCTGATCGTGATCGTTCCCGCGTTCGGACTCGTTGTCTGGGGGGCGATCTCGAGCTACAAGGGTTGGCCGGCGGTCGAAAAATTGCCGACCAAGTCGCTCGTCTATTGGATGCTCATTCGCGAGCCCAATTCGAAAAGCGGTGACCCTGGCGCGATCTACGTGTGGGTGAAGCCGCTCGCGAGCGTGCGGGCGCGCAATCCGCTCGAGTACGCGGGGCCACGCGACGAACCTCGCGCGTACAAGTTGCGCTACTCACGACAGCTCCACTCGGGGCTGCAAAGTGCGCAGAGTGCGATGCGCGACGGCAGGCCGATCGTTCTCGATCTCACCGAAGCGACGGGTGACACGGTGCCGAACGGTGCTCCAACGCACGGCGCAGACGAGCACACATCGCAGCAACGGAGCGGCGATGGTCCCGAAGCCGGGATCTCCAGTGAAGCAGGGGCTCCTGCTTCATCTGGTCACGGTACGCACACGAGACCATCAGCAGACGAGCCGAACAGGTTCACCGGCTTCAAGATCTACGAGCTTCCTCCGTCGCATTCTCCGACAAAAATGCCGGAGTGACACAACGCCCGCCTTCTCTTTTTGAGGAGGCGGATTTTTTTAGAGTACCTTTTTGGGTGCCCTGAAACGGCCTTGCACGAACATTATCTTGATTATTTTGTAGAAGTACCCTATATTATTTCCATTGTTCGTACATGGGCGGCTAGCTCAGTTGGTTAGAGCGGTCCGATGGCCATCGGACAGGTCAGAGGTTCGAGCATGATAAAAATTGGTGTCTACATTCTCCAGTGTGGAAATGGCCGATACTATATCGGTAGCACTGACAATGTCGAAAGACGAATTTCTGAACATCAACGCGGTATCGTCAAGGCAACACAAAATGTTCTTCCTATAAGCCTCGCCTTCTTTCAGCCATGTAATACTTTAATGATGGCGAGAAAATTGGAATACTGGCTGAAATCAAAAAAGAGTCGTGTGATCGTTGAAAAAATTATCGCAGAGGGTTACATTCGTGCGGCGAGATTAGTTGGTTAGAGCAAAAAACATATGGGCGGCTAGCTCAGTTGGTTAGAGCGGTCCGATGGCCATCGGACAGGTCAGAGGGTTCTTTGGAGAGACACGTATTGAGGGCGGCTAGCTCAGTTGGTTAGAGCGTCACATTGACATTGTGAAGGTCAGAGGTTCGACTCCTCTGCCGCCCACCACAAAAACGTCAGGGAGCACCTGGCGTTTTTGTTTTGCGCTCGCGCAGTTGGTTAGAGCGGTCCGATGGCCATCGGACAGGTCAGAGGTTCGACTCCTCTGCCGCCCACCACAAAAACGTCAGGGAGCACCTGGCGTTTTTGTTTTGCGCTCGCGCAGTTGGTTAGAGCGGTCCGATGGCCATCGGACAGGTCAGAGGTTCGACTCCTCTGCCGCCCACCACAAAAACGTCAGGGAGCACCTGGCGTTTTTGTTTTGTGCTCGCGCAGTTTCCGCCAAAGGCGGATCAGTCTCGGGTAGAGGTTAGGGCGAGCGGTTTTCTATTTGAAACGGTCCTGCATTGTATTTTTTTTGAGAACGTTCTATCTTTTTTGTGTTCCCGTTGTGGGACAGGAGGTGACCTCATGCCGCAGAAATTCGATTTCACAAAACGCACCATGACCCCGGATGACGCCAAGCGCTTCGAGACGAAGGTGTTCAGGGCCATCAGGGCATCCGGCGATAGCATTTCACTCGCAACGCTTGAGGAGACGTGCGCGCCCCTCGACCCCACAGGCCTGGGCATCAGCAGTACGCGCATGGCAGTGCTTCATCTCGCGGAGCAAGGTCGGCTCCTCCTCAAGGACGGCGTTGTCACGGTCGTTGGGAAGAAAAACAAGACGAGGTCGAAATGAAAATTCCCGATAAGAAGAATGACGCGCCGCGAAGAAGCGGTAAAGATCGATTTCTCGAAGCACTTGCGTTATACGGCAGCAGCGTCATTCTTGGTAGCGTCCTTGGTTTCCCATGGGGTTACACGGGCTCGATCATCGGCAGTGTTGTCGGACTCGTCTTCGCCATCCTTTTATCTCGTTCGGAACTTCGACGATAATCATCTACGAAACGAAACGTCCCGCAGTATCGCGGGACGTTCTTTTAAATTTCGAGTGTACTATCATTTGGCGATGATTTATACTTTTTGTACCATGGACCTCCAAACCACCATCAACGACATCGCTGCAAAATTTCCGTTTGATGCGGAGCATTACCCGGACCTCGCAGGAAAATCTCCTGAAGAAATTTTACGGTTCGCCATTCGGCACAACACCTTGCACATGGGCAAAGCGCGCGGAAAGTTCTCCGCTTTTTGCGAAGACGAAGATCACGGCGAGACCGGCGATCGCGCACTGCTTGAGCAAGC
>JAHFIV010000002.1 GCA_023246225.1 bacterium | reverse complement strand
TGCGCTTCGTTCGGGGACGCGTCAGCGATGCGTACGTCCACGCCGGCCTCCTCGATCCGAACCTTGTTCATGAAGATCGCGTCGGCGAGGTTGCGCGTCTCCCGAAAACCGTCCTGGTCGTTCTGGGCGGCCGCTTCGAACTCCGTGAGCGCGTAATCTCGTTTGATTTTCCGCATCAGCCTCGTGAGTTCGTCGTACTCCGCGGAGTACTTTTCAACGACGGCCTGATCGAGGCCTGGGCCCGGTTCCGCGTTCTCTGCGTACACTTTGAAAGCTCTCAGACGTTTATTGAACCGTTCGATGCGTGGCACGAACTGATCGAGCTGTTCTTTCCAGTCTCGTTCTGCGGCGGGGATGGCGGCGATACGTGCCTTTTCCTTTTGACGAAGTTGTGCGACCCAGAGACGGCAGGCCGCGGCGATGACGAAGCAAATCGTGAGTGCGCTGATCGGCCCTGTCGTGAGGCTGTAGCTGTTCACCACGATAACGATGACCGTTATGACAGCGACGATGATCGACGTGAACATTCCGAAGTACGCACCCATGCAACTCTCGTATCGCCACGGGTTGATGCGGCGGTCTCTAAGCCACTCGTCTCGTGTGACGTCGAACCAACTCCGATTGCCATAGCGTATCTCCTCCTGGTTTCGGAGTTCGATTTCCGAGACGTACCGGATGTCTTTGTGCATGCGCAATCCTCCGTGTCTGCGTCTGATCGTCTGTGTAAAGATCAGTTTCTCGCCTGAGAGTAACACCAGGACACCAACTGTCAATAAATAAAAAAAGACCCTCGCAAGCTGCGGGAGTCTCCTCGTTCGTTTTATGCGCGGCGCTGTTGTGCGCTGGTTGGGGCGGTCGCATCTTCCTCGAGCAGTTCGTCATCCTCGGGCAGCTCTCCGGTCTCGTCGGGGAAGCGAAGGCCGTGCACGTACACGTGGTCGGACACGTCGCGTGTCGCGCGGTAGCGAGGCTCGTCGTTGTCCGCGATGGCGCGTCCGAGCTTGAGCAACTTTTCTGTGCGAATGGTGGATGCGTAGGGCTGCAGGAGCATCGAAAGTTCCTCCCTCTCGGTTGCGTATTTTGCGACGACATCGAGACCGGGACGCTCCTTTTTTGTCACACTCGCGGCGATCTCCTGGAGCGCTGTAAGTCGCACGTTGAACCGCGCGATGCGGTCGGCGAGCGCTTCGAATTCCTGTCGGCGAGCCTTCTCTGCTGCCGGAATACGTGCGAGACGATAGTGTTGGCGTATCGCCAAGATCGCGTTGGTGAGGCAGAGGGCGAATGCTACGATGTTGAGCACCGTAAAAGGATTTCGTGGGTCGAGGTACGTGATGTTTGGTTCGAGGTACGTGAGCAGGAGTAGGTAGGCCATCGGGATCAAGAAAATAAGGCACGAAAACTTTATGTCTGGATCTACGCGATGCTTTTCCCACTCCGCTCGTTGTTTTTCTGAGACTTCTGGAGACGGCAGTACGGCGATTTCTTGTATGTCGATCATCGTTGATCTCCTTTCGATACCGTGATGATGAAATGAACTGACCGGACACCTTAGCCGAAACAGGATTTTTTGTCAATTATGCCGCGCATCCCTTTTCGTCTTAAATTTGCTCACGTCATTCGTGGCCACTCCTTTGTCATGCCGGCCCCACTTCTGTCATTCCGGGCCGTGGCACGTCGGTCGCGACCGACGTGCCGTGACCCGGAATCCAGAACGTAAAAAAAGACCAAACGGAAATTGTTTGGTATTTTTTTTTCTGGATTCCGCCCCGGATCCCGGTCCGGGGTCGGAATGACAAAGAGAGGGGCCGGAATGAGACCATAATTAAAAAACCCCGCACGAGATAGTGCGAGGCGGGACGATCATGCGTCGGTGGTCGACGCAACTCTCTTGGTGGGCTGCTCCGGTTCTTCGAGCGCAGTGAACCGTTCGTCTTCTTCCACTGTTGCGACTGCGATCGTCTCGTCTGCGAGGCGGATGCGCGCGACGAGGAGATGCGATGCAACGTCGCGGGTATCCTTGAACTTGCCGGTCGTTTCTTTGGCGATCGCCGCGTCAAACTTGCGGATCGCTTCCTTGCGGAGACGTGCGCGTTTTTCGCGCTCGAGTTGTTTGCGTTCGGTTTCGTAGTCCTCGAATACGGTTTCCTGGAAATCGCTATCGGTGTACTCCGTCAATTTTGCGAGTTCCTGGAGTGCTTCGAGACGCTGGTTGAACAGTGTGATCTTTTTTTCGAGAGCGATATCGTATTCGTGCCGCTCGCGTTCCATTTTTGGCATGCGCCAGAGGTGTATCTGGATACCGATGATCGCACCGACAACGAAAAGCAGCGGTGAGCCGATCAGTATGGCTGCCATCAGGTCGTTATAGCGATGACAGGAACCATCGCTCGGATGGTTGTGGGCGAGCAGGACCGCCGATACACCGAGCATTCCAGCAGCTAGGCCTGCCAGTCCAAATATGCCGACAAGAGGCCATCTTCTTGAAAACGTCTTTCTTGCGTCCTGAGCACTAAAGTTCACTAGCGCGATGTTCTGTACGCGGTATGCCATGATGCCATTACCTCCTTCGAAGTTGTCTCTGTAAAGAACCTTCTTCACTGCGAAGAACAGCAAACCTTGGCATGACGCCGCAGGTTTTGTCAATTATAGCCCGGGTTAAGCCAGAAATACCCTTAATATCCACAGAATCATCTGGCCCTTGACACCCCCCTCCAATTTGCTACACTTTCGGAGCTATTTTCTGCTCGGGTCTCTGCAAAAGTCTCTTCCGGCTGAAAACGCATATTTTTTTCGCACGCCACGATGTCGCGTCCTCAACGATACTCCATATCGTTTGTGGCGCGTCCTCGCGCCGTGCGAAAAAAATCTGTCGTTTTCAGCTTCGGAACATACTTTTGCAGAGACCCTCCTAAGAGTATCGATCTTGCGGTTTTTTACTTGTTCCGGTACTCTTATCCCCGTCTATGGCTGTCCGCAGACCAAAGCGAAAGAAGAAGAAAATAGGGCAAGAGAAACCGGTTGAGGGCGCACAGGCGGTCTCAAAAGGGTTTATCGAGTTCAATGGCGTGGTCGAGGAATGTCTTCCGGCCGCTTCGTTTCGCGTCAAGCTCGACAACGGGCAGCTCATTCTTGCCCACCTTTCAGGGAAGATGCGTATGAACCGCATCCGTTTGCTTCCTGGTGACGAGGTGAAGCTCGAGATGACCCCGTACGATCTGACCAAAGGTCGGATCGTCTACCGATATTAGGCTCCAACAGAATGGCAGTAGACAGGATACAGAGTACCCTGTACACTGCCACCGCTCTTCATAAAAGAAGGCGGATATCTTTTTAATCCGCGCCGCGTACTCACACACGATCATGAAAGTCAGAGCTTCCGTAAAATCAATTTGTCGAAATTGCAAAGTGATCCGCCGTCACGGCAGACTGCATGTTATTTGCAAGACCCCGAAGCATAAGCAGCGGCAAGGTTAATTTTCACACAGACTATGGCACGTATTGCAGGTATCACCCTTCCGAATAAACGCATGGAGATCGCGCTCACCTATGTCTATGGCATCGGTCGCAGCACCGCGAACGACATTTTGACAAAAACGAAAATCGATAAAAATACTCGCGCCGCCGACCTCACCGCCGCAGAAGAAAAACTGCTCCGCGACGAGATCGAGAAAGGCCATAAGGTAGAAGGCGAACTTCGCCGCGATGTCCAGGCCCACGTGAAGCGGCTCAAGGAGATCGGTAGCTACCGCGGTTCCCGCCACGCAAAAGGACTCCCTGCTCGTGGTCAGCGCACCAAGACCAACTCCCGCACCGTGCGCGGCAACACCAGAAAGACGATGGGATCCGGTCGTACGAAGGTCGAGAAGAAGTAATATAAAGATCTAGGGATGTATGGCCGAGGAAACGACCAAAACTAGCGAGACCACCGAGGTGGCTGCAGATGCTGGCGCAAAAAAGCCCGCGGCTTCAGCGCGCACGCGCGGTAAGAAGAAGGCTACTCGACAGGTGAGTGTGGGCCGCGTGTATGTGCAGGCGTCCTATAACAACACCATCGTCACGCTTACCGATCCGAACGGCAACGTGCTCGGCTGGTCGAGCGCGGGCGTCGTGGGGTTCAAGGGTCCGAAGAAATCCACACCATACGCAGCGGGCCTCATTGTGAAGGACGTTTGTGATAAGGTAAAAGATGTCGGTCTCCGCGAAGTGAGCGCGTTTGTCTGCGGCGTCGGCTCAGGCCGAGAAGCTGCGGTGCGTGCGTTGCACGCGAACGGCCTCAATGTGACCTCCATTAAAGACGTCACTCCGATTCCACACAACGGTTGCCGCGCTCCTAAGCCGCGCCGCGTCTAGTATTTGCACCTATGGGACGAAGACTTGAGTCAAAATGCAAACAGTGTCGCCGCGAGGGGGAGAAACTCTACCTCAAGGGTGATCGATGCTTCACGCCAAAATGCGCGGTGACGCGTCGTCCTTTTAAGCCGGGTATGCACGGTCCGACTTCCCGCACCCGTCCGACACCATACGGTATTCAGTTGCGCGAAAAACAGAAAGCGAAGAACACGTACGGATTGATGGAAAAGCAATTCCGCAACTATTTCGAAAAAGCCACGCGCAAGGTCGGTAACACCGGAAGTTTCCTTGTGCAGATGCTCGAGCTTCGCCTCGACAACGTGGTGTTCCGCGCCGGGCTCACCAAGTCTCGCGCGAGCGCACGTCAGCTTGTCGGTCACGGCAGCGTGCGAGTGAACGGCAAAAAAGTCAATATCCCGTCGTTTCAGGTGAAGCCGGGCGACGTCATCTCGCTTTCTGCAAGCATCGCGAAGAGCAAGTTGTTCGCTGATGATGCGGAGCGCCTCGCAAAGTATCAAGCGCCGACCTGGATTCACCTCGAAGCCGCAGCGAAATCGGCGAAGGTGACATCGAAACCAGAAGGCGATGAACTGAAGCAGAACTTTGATCCAAAACTGATCGTCGAGTTCTACTCCAGATAATACGAATCATTCTTTAGGAGGAAAAAACACTATGGAAGACATCTTACTTCCGTCAAAAATCGAACTTACTCCCGGTGAGGATGCCAGCAAGGCGACCCTCACAATCGAACCGTGTTTTCACGGGTACGGGACCACGCTCGGCAACGCGCTTCGTCGCGTGATGTTGTCGTCGCTTCCTGGTGCGGCGGTCACCGCGGTGAAGATCAAAGGAGTGACGCATGAGTTTGCGGCGATCCCTGGCGTGAAGGAAGATGTGCTCGAAGTGTTGCTCAACTTGAAGTCGCTTCGCATGCGGGTGTTCAGTGATGAAACGGTGCGTTTGCATCTCTCCGTGAAAGGTGACAAAGCGGTCACTGCGGCAGATATCGAAACGACCAGCGATGTAGAAATCGCCAATCCGGACCTGCACATCGCCACGCTCACCGATAAAAAGGCAGAGCTTGAGATGGAAATTTTCGTCGGCAAAGGCCGCGGCTATGTGCCGGTCGAAGAGCGGTCAAAGGAGAAAAATGAACTTGGTATGATCGCGATCGATTCGGTGTTCTCACCGGTTCGCGACGTCGGGTATCGCATCGACAACGTCCGTGTCGGACAGATCACAAACTTCGACAAGCTCGTGATGACCATTGAAACCGACGGTACGATCACCCCAGAGGCAGCCGTCGATCAATCAGTGAAGATTCTTCTCGACCACTTCTCGCTGGTAATGCATCGCGGTGTGATGCCCACGGCTTCTGAAGAGAGCGGTGCAGCAGCGAACGATGCTCCGCCGGTGCAAGACGAAGATGCGGAACCTGCGGCGATCGTCGATGCTGCAGACGAGGAACCGAAGAAGGTGAAGAAGGCAAAAAAAGAGAAGAAATCATAATGAGGTTAAAAGGTGTAGAGGTAAAAAGGTGTAAAGGTTAAAAGGTCCGAACCTCTAAACCTCTAACCTCTAACCTCTAACCTCTAAACCTTTACACCTCCCTATGCGCCATCGCAATTCCGGAAAAATCTTGGACAGGAAGAAAGGCCCACGCGAGTCGCTTCTTGCGAATCTCGCAACCAGTGTGATCCTGTATGAAAAAATAAAGACCACCAAAGCGAAGGCACAGGCCGTTCGTCCACTTGTTGAGCGCGCGATCACTGCGGGGCGGACCGGCACACTCGCAAGCCGCCGAAAAATCAGTGCGTTTTTGCGTGGCAACGAATCTGCGGCGAAGAAAGTGATGGAGGTGCTCGGTCCTCGCTACAAAACACGAAACGGTGGTTATACACGCATGACCAAAATGCTTCGTCGCCAAGGTGATGGTGCTGAAATGGTGCAGATCGAACTGGTCTGACCACATCGTATATGAAGACTGTAAAACGGGAACATTTGAAGATCGATGCCGAGGGCAAAGCCATCGGCCGCATCGCAACCGAAGCGGCAAAATTTTTGCAGGGCAAACATAAGGTTGCGTATGAAGCGCACGTTGATCACGGTGATAACGTCGAGATCCGCAACGCTGCAAAAGTGAAGATTATCGGCAACAACAAACTCGACAACAAAATGTACTACGCGTACTCCGGCTACCCTGGTGGTATGCGCAAGACGCAGCTCAAGACGGTGATGGCGACGAACCCTTCGAAGGCGATCGAAAACGCGGTGTACTCGATGCTTCCGAAAAATCGTCAGCGTAAGGAACGGATGAAACGGCTCAAGATCCATAATGATTAGTATGACACCGACTAAAAAAACAACTCCAAAATCTGAGGAGAAGCCGGTGAAAAAAGCCGTCGTGAAGAAAGCTGTGCCGAAGCCAGAGGTGGTTGTCGTCGGCGAAACCGCTCCGGCAATTGCATCACCTGACGCAAAAGTGTTGGCTGCGGGGGAGTTCATCTATGCGATCGGTCGTAGGAAGAGCGCGGTTGCAAAAACCAAGCTTTGGACCGGTGGTAAAGGCGAAATCACCGTGAACGGCCGTGCATACACTGCATATTTTCCGGTGTATCAGTTGCAGGAGACGCTGATCGATGCGCTGCGCACGGTCGGTCAGGACGGTAAAGTGACCATCGCCATCGAAACGATGGGTGGAGGCCAGCGCGGTCAAGCAGAGGCGGCGCGTCTCGGCATCTCTCGTGCACTTATCGAACTCAACCCCAACTACCGCCAATCTTTGAAGAAACTTGGGTATTTGATGCGCGATCCTCGCGAAAAGGAACGCAAGAAGTACGGTCTTAAAAAAGCGCGCAAAGGCTCACAGTGGGCGAAGCGTTAGAACCAAAATATTTTCCACTTCTGCCATCCTGACCCCTGGACCTTAGTCCGGGGGATTCAGGACTCAGAACGTAAAAAAGACCGAACGATTTCCGTTCGGTCTTTTTTATTTTTCTGGATTCCATCCTCTCTCTGTCATTCCAGCCACCTCTTTTTGTCATTCCGGGCCGTGACCCGGAATCCAGAACGTAAAAAAACAAACGTGATTACGTTTGGCTTTACGATTCTGGATTCCGGCTCAAGGCCGGAATGACAGAGGACAGGGTCGGAACGAGAACACATGTCTGGGTCCTGAATCAAGTTCAGGATGACAATGTAAAAAACTGTGGATAACTAGCGCTTGACGCAATGTTCGATCACCGATAAAAGAACGGCGGCTCTTTACAAAAAGGAGAGAAGAGCATGAAGAGAAAGATGTTCGTTCGAGTCGTTTTCATCAGTATGGTGGCGACCGCGCCGATTAGCTGTGGGTATCAGGACTTCTCAGAAGAGGAGACCGACGTACCGCACGAAAACACCGAGACTGATCAGCAGTCGTTCACGCTCGCCGATCAGGCGTGGTGGCGCAATCTGTCACAGATGGAGCGCAATCAGGTGATTCTCGACAGAACCTCGCGCGACATCGGTGTGTATGTGGGAGTGAACTGCAAGCTTTGGACGCAGCGCGTGGTTGCAGAGGCGTCACGCGGTGTCGTGTCCGTACCAACGACGTATCCCGACGCCTATGGGTGGACGTGGAATTACAGCCCCTACGCCGTACGCGTGTACGCGGATATTCGCACCGTTCAGCCAGGCTGGATCGTGCAGATGAATCGTTGGAACACGAGCGGTGGCGTCACCCCGCACACTGCGATCGTCGTCGGTCGCTCATCGTACGGTCTCTACTGGGTCGATAGCAATTACGCTGTCGTTCCCGACAACGTGGTGCGTCTGCACTCCGAATCGTTCACTGACTTCGAGCATGCGACGTTCATCTACGGCACATACCGCTATTCGATGTATTACGTGAGCGGCGGATAGCCTCGATCTTTCAGGGGAGTTTTCATCTCCCCACTTTTTCTTGGGAACGTTTGTGTATGCAGAAATATCGTAGTAGAGCTATGGCACTTGTGATCGTGGTATTGGTTGTTTTGTATATGGTACACGCGCATTTTCAAAAAAGATTTGTGTCGAGCGTCCCGTGGTTTGATGTTGAAGATCATACGATCGGCATCCATTTTTCTTGTCCTGCGAGTTCTCGTGTGGTGATTTTTGCACATGCGTTCGGCTGCGCACAAAAAGAGAACGGTTGGGGGCTTGCGGGGGTTCGGGTAGTGCCCACCGACGCGAAAACCGCAACGGAGTGGATCGATCATGAAAACAAAAAAGGGGATCCAAAAGTACCGATCATCGCTCTTGCCGAGAGAAGTATCGACGGTGAAGCAGCGGTCATCACTTACATGGCGAATGCATACGAGATGCCAGTCATAGATCCGAGTCGGTGGCAGAAGACAACGTACGTAGTGCACGGTGGATATCTTTTTTCGATCGAGTCACGATTTAACGACACAAATGATGCACGTTTTCTGCGAAGCTTCGGATTTGTAAGTGAGTGAAGCTTTTTTTAAGCTAAAATAAGCTTATTTAAGGTCGTTGCGAGTAGCCATAAAACCGCGTACACTATGTCGGTATGACCGGCGACCGAGTGGCAAAAAATACCGCGTATCTCGTGGCGGCGTTCGTTGGGCAAAAATTGCTGTCCTTCGTGTATTTTACGCTCGCGGTGCGCGCTGTTGGTGTGGATGGGGCGGGGAAGTACGTCGCTGCGACCGCTTTCACGACCATCTTTTCGATTTTTATCGATCTCGGACTCGCGAACGTACTCGTTCGTGAAACCGCGAAGTTTCCGGAGAAGGCGACCACGCTGCTTTCGAACGTGCTCGGAATAAAAACAATACTCGGCACTGTCACCGTGATCGCCACGATCGTTGTTGCCAGGCTACTCGGATATCCAGAAGAAACATTTTTGATGATCGTGATTGCGAGCGCGGTGATGGTACTCGACTCGATCCATCTTATTTTTTACGCCGTCATTCGTGGATATCAGGATCTTCGTTTCGAAGCGATTGGGGTGGTTACCGGACAACTCGTCACAATTCTCTCTGGATCGCTTTTTATTTTTGCGTTGCATCTCGGTTTGCCGTTTTTGATCGTTGCGTTGCTCATGGGGAGCACATGGAACGTGCTTTGGTCGTCGTGGGCGGTGTCACGACGATTCCCTATAAAAATTTCACTCGCCTTTGATCCGGTACTTGTGAAGTTTCTTGCGAGCGTGGCGCTTCCGTTTGCACTCGCCGGAATTTTTTCTCGCGTGTACTCCTATATTGATGCGGTAATGTTGTCTCGACTCGCCACGACCGCTGAACTCGGTGTCTATGGTGTCGCGTACAAACTCACGTTCGCCTTTCAATTTCTTCCGATGGCGTTCGCTGCGGCAGTGTACCCTGCGATGGCAGACTATTATGTACACGATCGAAAAAAACTAGGAACAGTGTTCTCTACATCATTAAAATATTTGTTGATCGTCGTAGTGCCGCTTGCGTTCGGTATCGCGACGCTTGCGGGACCGATCGTGCATACCGTTTACGGCAGCGCATTTCTGGGCGCGGTGCGGCCGCTGCAGATTCTTATTTTTTCATTGATTTTTGCATTTTTATATTGGCCTGCGGGATCACTCATGAACGCATGTGATCGTCAGGTGCGCAACACCACCGTACTCGGTGTGACCATGGTCGTAAATATCATTATGAACATATTTTTAATTCCACGATTTGGTGCGATCGGCGCAGCGATCTCTGCGCTTGTGGGAAATATCGTGCTGTGGAGTGGGGCAATGCTACAGTCGCATGGTCTTGCGATGTTTAGTGCGCGAAGATTGGTGGTCACTGCGGGCAAAGTGTTCTTTTCTGGATCGTTTATGGCGCTTTCTCTTTCGTTGCTCCGTCCGTTTGCGCCTCTCATGCTGCTTATACCGTCAGGAGTGGTGATATATGCTGCTGTGCTCACTGGCATAGGGGGAGTCACTGTGAATGAAATACAAGATTTCATTGCAGTATTTTTGCAGCGTAGAAAAAAAATTTCTGATGTCATGGCTAATGGGAATAAAGTATGAAGGGGACGGTGATTCTTGCGACGCTTGACTATCCTCCACGAAAAGGTGGTGTCGCGACGTATCTTGCGCATCTCGTTCGTGCTATGCCGAAGGGATCGATGCATATACTTGCATCAAAAGATGGTGACACGCATGAGTTCGATATGCGTGAAGATGCGCCGATCTATCGTCGTCATCTTCTCTTACGTTTTTTTCGTCCAAGGTGGCTCGCTGCGCTGTATTGGACAAACTGGTTGCGACGAAAAGAAAAGCCGTCGATGCTCATAGTGAGCCACGTTCTTCCGATGGGAAAAATCGCGCGTATTCTTCGTCGGTTGTTTGGTTTGCCGTACGTGGTTATTTTGCACGGCTTTGATATCGCACTCGCGCTTGATGCAAAAGGAAAAAAACTTTTTGATACAAAAAATATTCTTGCAGACGCCGAGCTTGTTGTTGCAAACAGCGAGTACACTGCGGGGCTCGCTGCGCGCGCGGGCGTTTCGAAGGATCGCATGATGATCGTGCGACCTTCGCCGGGGATTTCACCAGAAACGACAGTGACACCGGTGCACGTCAAGGAATTACGCGCGCATTACGGACTCGGCTTCGGATTCGTTGTGCTGTCGCTCGGCCGTCTTGTCACGCGCAAAGGATTCGATACATTAATCGAAGCGATCGCGGTGCTCAGAAAACGTGGCGAAGAGGTGACACTTTTTATTGTTGGCGATGGGCCAGAGAAAAAAAATCTCGAACATTTGGCGTGGGAACACGGTGTCACAGAGAACGTGCGATTTGCGGGCGCGGTGACTGACGCAGAACTGCCGGCGCTCTATGCGTCATGTGATACGTTCGCGATGGTGCCGCGGAGTATCGGTCCTGACGTGGAAGGATTCGGGATCGTGTATCTCGAAGCGGGCCTCATGGGCAAGCCGGTGATCGGTTCGCGAACCGGTGGTATTCCGGATGCGGTGCTCGACGGCAAGACGGGCTTGCTCGTACCATCAGATGATCCTGCGGCGCTCGCGGATGCGATCGTGCGTCTCAAAAACGATCCTGCGCTTGCTGCGAATCTTGGCGTAGCGGGTCGACTACGGGCGATCACCGAGTTTGATCCAGAGTTGCAGATGCAACCACTCATCGATTTTTTAACAGACAAAACTCCGACGCCGCTCGTGAGCATTGTGATACCGACGTACCAACACGCACGGGAGATTCGGCTGTGTCTAGAAAGTATTTTTCAGCAAACCTACACGAACTACGAAATTATTGTGGTGAACGACGGTTCAACAGACAGCACCACAGAGGTGCTTCAGCCGTACCTTTCGCGAATAACGCTGATCACTCAGGAAAATCACGGAGGCAACGCGGCACGGAACCGTGGCTATCGTGAAGCGAAAGGGGAGCTCCTCTTGTTTTGCGATGCTGATGCGATCATGCAGCCTGGGATGCTCACGAAGATGGTCGCTACGCTTCACGCACACCCAGAAGTCTCCTACGCGTATTCTTCATTTCGTTTCGGATGGAAATTGTTTCGGTTGTGGGCGTTTGATCCGGAGATTTTACGAAAAATGAATTACATCCACACGACGTCATTGATCCGTCGCGAACATTTTCCTGGTTTTGACGAAAAGATCGTTCGGCTGCAAGATTGGGATCTCTGGCTCACTATGCTCGAGCAGGGTCATCGCGGTGTATGGATCCCCAAATGTTTATTTCAATGTTTGCCGCACAAAGGCGGGATCAGTTTGTGGGTGCCGAAGATTTTTAACGTCATTCCATGGCGAAAACTTGGCATCAAGATGAAAAATATGGAAAGACTAGAAGAGGCACGGAAAGTGCTTCACAAGAAGCATAGACTTTCTTAATATGTGGTTCACGTTTGCTGTCGCTGCGGCGATACTTTGGGGAATTTCTTACGCGGTTAGTGAACGCTTGTTTCGTAGTATTTCGATACCGACGTTGCTTTTTTTATCATCGGCCGCATCAACAGTTGTGATGTTCATCGTTGCTGTCGTTTCTAAGCGACTCGCGCTCGACATGCGTACGCTAGTGGCTTCCCGGGGTCTGCTCGTGCTCCTTGCGGTCAGCCTCGTAACGTATATTCTTGCAAATACTGCTATCAGTTACGCTATTTTTGAACGAAACGCAACGGTCGCAGCGATCGTTGAAATCGCTTATCCGTTCTTTACCGCTCTTGCTGCATTTTTTATCTTCGGCGAAAAACAATTCAGTAGCCAGACATTTATCGGTGGCGCGTTCATTTTTATTGGGGCTGCGCTTGTGAGCATCAGTGGAAAATAATCTCGTATGTTGGATGTTTCGATCGTCATATTAAATTGGAAAGTGAAGGATCTTCTGCGGAGATGTCTCGCTTCGGTATACGCACATACAAAAGGCGTGCAGTTTGAAGTGTTGGTCGTGGATAACGATTCCGCTGATGGGAGCGTGGAGATGATCGCGCGAGAATTTCCACAAGCCACGCTTATTGTGAACAATCGAAATATCGGTTTTGCTGCGGGAAATAATCCTGCGATCGCACGCGCGCAGGGAAGTTTTATTTTGCTTCTGAACCCCGATACCGAGCTCCAAGAAGATGCGATCACAAAAATGGTTACGTGGATGCGTAAAAATCCTCATGCAGCAATCATGGGACCACGATTACAAAATACTGACGGAACGCTGCAGGAATCCGTGCGCGCCTTCCCGACGATCGTATCGCAAGCGCTTATCATGCTGAAATTGCATCATGTTTTTCCAAAAGTTTCTGCACTAAAAAAATATTTTGCAAAAGATTTTGATTATAGGAAATCAGAGATCGTTGACCAAGTGATGGGTGCGGCGTTTATGATTCGGCGTAGCGTACTTGAGCAGATCGGACTTCTCGATGAGCGGTTTTTTATTTGGTTTGAGGAGGTAGATTATTGCAAGCGTGCCAAGGACGCGGGGCTCGAAGTGTGGTATGTACCGTGTGCGAGCGTCACGCATCACGGCGGCGAGTCATTTGGCCAGGTGTTTGGGCCAAAAAAGCAGCAGATGTTTAATGATAGTTTGCGTAAATACTTTTTAAAACACTTTGGTGTACTGGCTTGGCTCGCACTGACGATTCTCGATCCATTTTCGAAAGCGCTTGCGTGGTGCGTTGCGCTGAGGAAGTCGCAAAAGGGGACTGCGCCACGAGACCCGATATCTGATTTTTATGCGACGTACCGCCTCACGATTTTGTTGATCATCCTCTTCGAGTTGTTATCTTTCGGTGCCTACTTGCTGTCATCGAACGCTTCATCTTTTGTGTGGATCATTATTGTCGGTGCGACCACTCTACTCGCGCTCAAACGATTTGATCTTGCGGTGTTGATACTGCTTGCTGAATTGTTCGTCGGTTCGCAAGGTGGATATCTCGTGACGCTCGGTGCAGCGCAAGGATTGGGTCTTTCGCTTCGGCAGGGGCTGTTTCTCGCAGTCGTCGGTGTGTGGCTTGCAGAGATGGTCGCCGCTTCGATCGCTCCCAGTCGCCGTCGTGAAGACGCGTGGGCGTGGCTGCGTCGTCTCCGTGCGCATGGTGTTCTTTTTCCTTATATATCGCTTATCGCTGTACTTGGACTTGGTATACTGCGCGGCATTTTACGTGGTAATGCTTACAACGTCATTTTTTTTGATGTAGACCGTTCGTTGTATTACGGACTTTTCCCTGCGCTTGTCGTTGCGTTTTCGATCCCTGCGATGCGACGACGTACTGCGGCGGTGCTCACCGCTGCGGTGACTACTTCAGTCGCGAAGGCGTTACTCGTTCTCTTTTTCTTTTCGCATCGTGTGTACAGCGTCGCGGCAACGATGTATCTCTGGATTCGCGATACGCGCGTCGGCGAAATCACGATCATGGCCGCGGATTTTTATCGCATTTTTTTTCAATCGCAGATTTTTATCCTTACGTCATGCTTCGTCGCAGCGCTGCTGTATATGTATGCGCGTGAACGAAAAGGAGCGCTCGCTCGCGTGTCTGCCGCATTTTTTTGTTGGTCGATGGTGAGCATGTTACTCTCCCTTTCTCGCAGTTTTTGGTTTGGTGGTGCAGTTGCGACCGTTCTGCTCACGGGGATTCTCATTGTGGCGAAAGCGGAGATGCGTATTTGGAAACGATTCGCGTTTCTCGGGGTCGGTTCGATCGTCGTCGCGATAGCGACGATCGCTGCGGTGTATTATTTTCCGTTTCCAAATAAAAGTGGGTCACTCTCGCTTGCGTCGTTGTTTAGCGACCGCGCGATGTCGCTAAACGACTCTGCGGCGAGTAGTCGTTGGGCGTTACTTCCCAAGCTTACACAAGCAGCGATGGCGCATCCGGTGTTTGGTTCAGGCTACGGAACCACAGTCACCTACACCACAAGTGATCCCCGTCTGCTCGCGACAAACAACACCGCTTCGTACACCACGTACGCGTTTGAATGGGGATATCACGATTTGTGGTTGAAGATCGGCCTGGTCGGTCTTGCGGTGTACGGTTGGTTTATCATCGCACTTGCACTACCACTTCTGCGCGTTGTACGTTTCGGTCGCGCGGATCTTCGCGTCGCTGATTTTACAGAGAACGACGTACGAAAAAAATCCGTTATTATCAGTACTGGTGTACTCGCGGGGTTGATCGCACTTCTTGCAACAAATATTTTTAGTCCGTATCTCAATCATCCGCTCGGCATCGGCATTCTGATGATCATCGCTGCACTCGGTGTGAATGGAGCGTTCGATGTTGAAAAAACGGTCTAATTTTTTTGTTATTCCAACCCACTCTTTGTCATTCCGGACCAGGATCCGGAATCCAGAAAAAATAAAAAAGCCAAACGTGATATACGTTTGGCTTTACGGTTCTGGATTCCGGCTCGGAGGCCGGAATGACAAAAAAGGGAGTCCGGAACAACAAAAGAAGTGAGGCTGGAAAAGTTAAGAACAGTGTATAATTTTTTTTACGAGAGGACGCTCCCGACAAAATTTTTATATCCGTTCACAAACGCCTTGCCAGGCATCGGTTTTTTTCCTTCAGGCTGCACCTCGATGAGCGCCACACCACCAGCGACAGTTGCGACTGCAGGTGTGTCATCCGCAAGCACAAAACTCGTTCCTGGCGCGAGCGTTGCTTCGACCGGCTCCGCCGCGATAATTTTTACGCGCATATCGGTGCCTTTGTTTTTCCAAATAAAATACGCTCCTGGCCACGGATCGTACGCGCGGATCTGGCGGCAAATTTTTGCTGCGTCTTTTTTACTCCAAAGAATCAACCCGTCCTCGCGTTCGAGGATTTTGGTAAAAGTTGCTTGCGTATGATCCTGTGGCTTTGCCTCCACGTCGCCGTTCGCGAACAACTCTAAGTAATCAGTGAGAAGACCGGCCGCGGCGTCACCGAGCGTTGCTTCGAGCGTCTCATGCGTGTCTTCATCTATGATCGTCACGCTCGTCGTCGCGATCACCGGTCCGTGATCGACCTCTTCGTCCATCACCATGAGCGAAACGCCAGTAGTTTTTTCTCCCTCGAGAATCGCTGTTTGAATGGGAGAGGCGCCGCGGTATTTCGGCAGCAGAGAACCGTGTAAGTTCAGTGGAGCGATGCGTGGCAGATCGAGCAGACGTTTTGGAATAATTTTTCCGTACGCCGCAACGATGTATACGTCTGCTTTGTACGCTTCTAGTGATGAAAAAATCGCATCATCTTTGAGTGTTTTTGGTTGGAGGAGGGCAACGCCGCGTGCACGTGCGAGTAGTGTGACCGGTGAGGCGGTGATCTCTCCTTTTCGACCCACCGGTTTATCTGGCTGACTCACCACCGCGATCACCGAAAAACGCGTAGGATCTTCGAGGAGCGCCTGGAGCGGAGGTTCCGCGAAAGGTGCGGTACCGAAATACACAATGCGAAGCGGGGTATTCATAGAAATTTTTTCGAAAACCCCATTATTTTTTTTGTTCTTTTACACGATCGACGTAGAGGAGCCCATCGAGGTGATCCATTTCATGCTGGAGCACGCGCGCAAAGAAACCTTCGGCGGTGAATGCGATATGCTGACCGTTTGTAGTAAATGCTTCAACTGACAGCGACTTGTGTCGCAACACTTTATCAAACTTTCCCGGCACAGAGAGACAACCCTCCTCGCCTTTCAAAAGTTTCCAGGATTTTTTTGTAAACACCGGATTGATAAGCGCGATCGGTCCTTTGCCGCTTTCGGCGATGAACACGCGAACGCTTTCACCGACTTGTGGAGCGGCGATGCCGATACCGTTTGCAGCGTACATCGTCTCGAGCATATCCTCGAGAAATTTCTTGAATTTCGGTGTCGATAATTCTTTGATTTCGACCTCGGCGGCGCGTTTGCGGAGCACGGGGTCGCCGTCAGTGACGATGTTGAGAATGGCCATGATTGTGTGAGAGGTTTAGAGGTGCAAAGATTTAGAGGTTTACAGACTCTTTACGCTCTTTAACCCTAATTACCTGCGCGTTTTTTTCGAGGTTCGTCCTCCACTTCCTTTATTTTTGGAGTCTTGCGGCACAGAAACATAAATAGTTTCGCAAGATCGCCTTTATTTTCTTGTTGCAGTTGTCGAAAAATTTGTCGCGCCTTTCCAGCACCGACGCGATTGATCACACCGAGATACATACCAAACCGTTTTTTTTCACCGAAGGCCGTGCTGATTTCATCGGCGAGTACGTGCGCTTCGGAGTGTAGACGCTTGTTCGGTTTGACGTGCTCGGCGCGTTTGGTGATGAGATTCTTAAGATCGTCCATATCTGATTTTCTTGAATTGGTTCAGCTACCCAATTTTCATTTGCGCAACGAGATATCCGACCCCGAACGGTTTTTCATATGAGAGCACCGTTGCTTCGTGATGGACCTCGTCGAGCAGACCGCAGAGTGTTGCGAGCACTTTTGCGCCGCACACGCGTGACTCCGCGATCCACGACTCATCGATGTCCATCACACCGACGGCGTTATGTTTAGAGATGATGTCGATAATTTTTTCATCGAACGCAACGCCCTTCGGAGACAATCCTTCAGGTGAGTTTTCACTGACACGATGGGAAAGATCTGCCGAGGCGATCACTGCCACACGTTTTGTCGACCCCATAACCTCATCTTTTAATGCCTTTCCAACAGCGTAGTGCGTTTTGATATCGAGTTGCGAAGCAGTGAGTGGGACAACACGAATTTCAGGGAGGTGTTGCGTCAGATAATAGAGTGGAATCGCGGTTCCGTAATCAAGATACTCGGCGCTACCGAGTACGAGGGGAAGATGTTTTTTTTTGAAGTCTTCACGAATGCGATCGATCAGCATGATTTCTGACTTCCATTCCAGTTTTGTCACAAGATCGCCGAACTCTTCAAAGTTCGTCACGAATTTTGTGTTGAGATTGATAGAAATTGCATCGGGGAGGGAATCGCCGTGCGGTGTGATCACAATGATCGTTTCGGGCTGCGCCGCAAACAATTCACGTTCGAGTTGCTCCATTGCGGTTTTGGTTTTTTCGATCACTGCCAAACCATCCTTGCCGATCGTCGGCATAAGCAGGGGAGTATGGGCGGCGATTCCTGCGAAAACCAGGGACATAACAGTGATATCCTAGCATAATTTGAGGTTTTTGAGAAGACCGAGGGAGGAATGCATAGTTATCCACAGGCGCTCTTTGACGTTCGGTTTTTGTTCGGGTATTCTGTAGGTAGACAGGCATTCATGTGGATAAGTGGCGCACATTTCCTTGAAGTGCGTCGTCCCGGACGCCCAAGCTTTGCTGGGGCGATCCGGGATCCATCTCAAATATATGATAGAGACACAAGAAAAATTGACCAAAAAACAGGCGGAAATCCTCAAGTTCATCACCGGATTCATCCAGGAGAATGGGTATGCGCCATCATATCGGGAAGTGGGGGCACACTTTGGTATTTCTTCGACAGCAACTGTGCATGAGCATGTGAAGAATCTTGAGCGAAAGGGGTTTTTGACCAGTGAGCCGGAAACCGCCCGGTCAATTGAGGTGGAATCTGGGTTTGTGGCGGCCGCAAAGGCGTTATTTTTACCGCTAAAAGGACTGATTACTGCCGGTGCGCCTATCGAGGCGATCGAAACCAGTGAGAAGATGGCTGTGCCAACCGATATGGTGAATGACGACGAAGATGCCTATGTATTAAAGGTAAAAGGGGACTCGATGATCGAGGATGGCATCCTTTCTGGTGATTATGTCGTGGTTGTTGCCTCTTCTCAGCCAAAAAATGGGGATACGGTCGTTGCTTTACTCGAGAACACCTACGCAACACTGAAACGGTTCTATAAGGAGCAAGACCATGTCCGCCTTCAACCTGCCAACCACACGATGAAACCTCTGTATGTGAAGGACATTCTCGTCCAGGGAATCGTGCGGGGGGTGATACGCGATTACCGGCGGGCGTAGGAGTTCTTGTGTTCTTTGAGACCGATCTACATCGTCGATGAGGAGCGCGTAATGCTCCTGAAAACGAAAATACTGCGTCTCTTGGGAGAGTGGTGCAGTATTCTCGCAGTAAGGTCCGCTTTAACGGACCGTTCATTCCACGTGGAGTGGTATGTTCACCATACCACTCCCATGGGCAAAACACTATGGCAGTCAGAAAAATTCGCTCAATTTATAGGCGTTTCCTCGGTTCCATTGCTGATTTTTTGGAGAAAGTATAAGTACTGTCATTCCGGCCTTCTAAGTATGTCATTCCGGGCCGTGACCCGGAACCCAGAAAAGACCAAACGTGATATACGTTTGGTCTTTTCTAGATTCCGGCTCGGAGGCCGGAATGACAAAATGAAGAGGGGTCGGAATGACAAACAATGTGTGGCTGGTCTGGATCCTCCAGGTTCGATCCGTGGTCGGAATGACAATTGAGAGAAATAAAACAAAAAACCACCAGCTTATGGCCGGTGGTTTTTGATTACACCTTTCCAACTTTGAGCGTCACCACCTCCTCTTTTGCATCAACGGTGACAGTTTGTTCGTCTTTCACCTTCCCCTCGATGATCTGCATCGCGAGCGGATCGAGGATTTCATGTTGGAGCGTCCTCTTGAGCGGTCGTGCGCCAAACACAGGGTCATATCCTTTTTTTGCGAGAAGTTTTTTCGCCTTCTCGGTCACCTTTAGTGCGATATGCTTCGCCTTCAATCGTTCAGCGATGTGCGCAACCTGCAACTCCACGATTTGTGCGATCTGTTCTTCTGCGAGCGCACGGAACAGGATGATTTCATCGAGTCGGTTCAAAAATTCTGGCTTGAATTGTTCCTGAAGCATCGCCATTACGCGCTCACGTACGGGATCCTGCGTGTCATCGTCACTCGAAAATCCGATCGTACCTTTTTTCTTTCCCGATTCCAAGATCACATCAGAACCGAGGTTCGACGTCATCACGATCACTGTATTTTTAAAGTTTACTTTGCGCCCCTTTGCATCGGTGAGTCGGCCCTCATCAAGAATTTGCAGCAAGGTGTTCCACACATCAGGGTGCGCTTTCTCAATTTCATCGAAGAGGATCACTGAGTACGGTCGACGTCGTACAAGTTCGGTAAGCTGCCCGCCTTCTTCATGGCCGACGTACCCAGGAGGGGAGCCGAGCATGCGCGACACGGTGTGTTTTTCGCCGTACTCAGACATGTCGAGTCGGATCATTGCAGCCTCATCGTTAAACAAGAACGCGGCGAGCGCGCGCGCGAGTTCGGTTTTTCCCACACCGGTCGGCCCGAGGAACAAGAACGATCCGATCGGTCGCGATTCTTCGGCGATTCCCGCACGCGAGCGACGGACCGCGTTCGATACCGCTTTCACCGCCTCAGTTTGGCCGACCACACGCATCGCCAGCTCCGCTTCCATGCGTGTGAGTTTGGCTTGTTCTTCTTCGAGCATTTTATTTACTGGAATACCGGTCCACCTGGAGACAACGCCCGCGATGTCTTCTTCGTTAATCTCTTCTTTGAGATAGCGATGATCTTTTTGGATTTTTTGGAGTTTTTCTCCTGCAGCTTCGAGTTCTTTTTGCGCATCGGGGATTCGTCCGTAACGAATCTCCGCAACTTTGTTCAAGTCTGCACTGCGTTCTGCAATATCCGCTTCCTGTTTCAATTTATCGATCGCTTTTTTGTGTTTGCGAATCTCTGCGATCGCGTCTTTTTCATTTTTCCAAATAAGTTCGAGCGATGCGTATCGTTCTTTGAGTTCAACAAGTTCTTTTTCGAGCGCTTTCAGTCGTGCGACAGAGTCTTTGTCTGCTTCTTTTGCGAGCGCGCGTTTTTCAATTTCAAGTCGCATGATATCGCGTTTGATGCGATCGAGTTCTTCCGGCTCCGAATCGATTTCAAGGCGCAGCGCCGCGGCAGCCTCGTCGATCACATCAACCGCCTTATCTGGAAGGAATCGATCTTGAATGTAGCGCGAAGAAAGCGCGACGGCCGCAACGATTGCGGGGTCGGTGATGCGCACACCGTGATGCAGTTCATATCGTTCTTTAATACCGCGAAGAATCGCGATCGCATCTTCGATCGCCGGTTCCGCAACGAACACCGGTTGGAACCGTCGTTCAAGCGCAGGATCTTTCTCAATATGTTTTTGATATTCTTTGATCGTCGTTGCACCGATTGCGCGGAGCTCACCACGAGCGAGCGCTGGCTTTAACATGTTCGACGCATCGAGCGATCCGCCGTCAGCAACGCCCGCGCCGACGATGGTGTGCAACTCATCGATAAAAAGAATGATGCGGCCTGCGGACTGTTCCACTTCTTTGAGCACCGCCTTCAATCGCTCTTCAAATTCACCACGAAATTTTGAACCAGCGACCATCGAACCGATGTCGAGGGACACAATCTCTTTTTCTTTGAGTGATTCCGGAACGTCGCCCGCGACGATGCGCTGTGCGAGCCCTTCGACGATCGCAGTTTTTCCGGTGCCCGCTTCGCCGATCAGCACCGGATTATTTTTTGTGCGGCGTGAAAGCACCTGCATCACGCGGCGAATTTCGTCGTCACGACCGATCACTGGATCTAATTTTTCTGACCGTGCAAGTTTTGTAAGGTTGCGCGAATATTTTTCGAGCGCTTGATATTTTGCTTCGGGTTCTGGTGAGTCGACTTTTTGATTGCCGCGGATCTCTGCGAGCACCTTCAATGTTTTTTCATGCGTCACGCCTTCTTCTGCGAGCGCGGCTTTGGCGGGGGATTCAACACCCAAAAGTCCGAGAAGAAGATGTTCTGTGGAAATGTATTCGTCGCCGAAACGTGTCGCTTCTTTTTCTGCGTTGCGAAAAACGCGCATGAGCGACGTCGCCACACGAAGTTGCGTTGTTTCGCTTTCAAAATTTGCGGCCGGTAGTCGACCGATCGCTCCTTTGACCGTTTTTCGAAAACCGTCGACATCGACACCGATTTTTTTACAAATGGAAACGATCACGCCGTCGTCTTGCGTGAGCAGTCCGGTGAGCAAGTGTAGCGGATGGAGTTCATCATTTCCCGCATCAAAAGCGGCGTTTTGTGCGGTGTCGATAGCCTCTCGGGATTTTGTGGTGAAATTATTGGGTACCATGGTCAAAGATGCTAAGAGGAAATTAGCACTCAAACTTATCGAGTGCTAATAGTATTGTATACACCCTTAAAGACCTGTCAACCACCATGTGTCATCTGTAATTGACAAAGTCAATGTTTGCTGCTACTTTAGGCAAAAGCTCTCTACAATAGGGTAATCGATAAGCTTGGTATGCCACCACGGGGGTAGCATAGCGAGTAAGTCGGAGAGTCGGAGAACAGAGATGGAAATCGAGACCACAATCGCAGACCTCGACGCCGACCCACGCTGCCCAGTTGGGTGGAAGGTCGAGTCGCACAAGAAGGGTGGCATGCTCGACGTCGCGAAAGCAAAGATCGGCCTGTACCTCTCCCCGAACCCCCGGCGTAACGACCGCATCGAGCTCAACAAGCTCTGTGAGGAGTTGAAGAACAAGAAGGTGCTGAACGCCAACCTGCTCGACTGGTACATGGCCAACCCGAGCTTTATACCCGAGGAGTGGAAGGCGGAGCAAGTGTTCTTCCTGGGTACCATGTACTGCGATTCCGACGGCGATGCGTGCGTCCGCCACCTCTACTGGATCGATGGGCGGTGGGACTGGAGCTACCGTTGGCTCGTTGTTGGTTGGAACTCAAACCACCCGGTCGTAGTTCTCGAGAGCTAGACCCTAATTCTCTGAACCCCGTGCATTCTCGCGCGGGGTTCCTTTTTTATAGATTGCACTTCAAGCGATGATCCCCGTACAATGCAGGTATATGCGTAGGGAGATACTTCACGTACCGGTCGATGGCGTGACACGTGTGGAAGCGGTCGATCGGATCGCTGGTTTTTTAGATGGGTCGGGGTCGCATATGGTGACGACGCCAAATCCAGAGATGCTCGTCGCTGCCGCAAGCGACTCCGCTTTTTTGCGCGCTTTGCAGAACGCCGATCTCGCGGTGCCGGACGGATTCGGACTCATCGCTGTCGCGAAACTGCTCGGGACACCGCTTGGAGAACGGATCACCGGTGTGGATTGCTTGCTGGATATTTGTCGTCTCGCCGCAGAAAAACACAAAAGTATTTTTTTACTCGGAGGAGGGGAGGGTGTTGCAAAAAAAACCGCGCGTGTGCTTGAGGAACGATTTCCTGGACTTCGTGTCGTGGGTGCGGAGAGCGGTGGGATCGTCGACAAAAAAAGTGCGGTGCCACAGATCGACACTGGTGCGCAAGCGCGACTGATCGCTGTGGCGCCCGATGTACTGTTCGTTGCGTTCGGTCACAGCACGCAAGAAAAATGGATCGCTGCGCATCTCGGTCGACTTCCTTCGGTGCGTGTGGCGATCGGTGTCGGCGGCGCCTTTGATTTTCTCTCCGGTCGCGTGCGTCGCGCGCCACGAATCATGCGTGCGCTCGGCCTCGAATGGCTGTGGCGACTCGCGCTTGAGCCTCGAAGAATCGGTCGGATTTGGAACGCGGTGGTCGTTTTTCCTTATCTGGCTTTAAGGCGGAAAGGTTGATAGTATAGAAGATATGTTCCGTGTCCGTTTCGCCCCATCGCCGACGGGCTTTCTTCACATCGGCGGATTGCGCACCGCATTATATAACGAACTGTTCGCCTTGCATCACGGAGGCGTTTTCGTGTTGCGCATCGAAGACACCGATCGTGCACGGTACGTTGAGGGTGCGGTAGAAAATTTGCTGCGTACACTTGCGTGGGCAGGAGTGCAGCCGACCGAAGGTCCGTATCTTGATGAGGCTGGTGTTGTGCGCGAAAGAGGGGAGTATGGTCCGTATGTGCAGTCCGCGCGTCTCGATCTGTATCGCGAGTACGCAGAAAAATTGCTCGCGAGTGGACACGGGTATCGTTGTTTTTGCACACCAGAACGTCTCGAAGAAGTGAAGACAGGTCAAGCCGCAGCAAAAATGCCGGTGATGTACGATCGCCATTGCAGATCACTCTCTGTAGAGGATGGTGATGCGCGCATGAAGGACGGTGCGTCGTGGGTTTTGCGACTGCGTATTCCTGACGACGGCGCAACAACTTTTGTTGATGCGATCCGCGGTGAAGTCTCTTTTCAAAACGCACTGATCGACGATCAGGTACTGGTAAAATCCGACGGTTTTCCGACGTATCATCTCGCAAACGTCGTCGACGACCATTTGATGCAGATCACGCACGTCATTCGCGGTGAAGAATGGTTGCCGTCAACGCCGAAGCATCTGCTGTTGTATCAGGCGTTCGGTTGGGAAGCGCCGATGTTTGCGCACTTGCCGTTGCTTCTAAACGCCGATCGTTCGAAATTATCGAAGCGACAGGGTGATGTTGCGGTCGAGGATTATAAAAATAAAGGATATCTTCCTGAAGCTATCGTGAATTTTGTTGCACTCCTCGGATGGAATCCCACGGCGGACCGCGAAGTGTATACGAAAGGAGAGCTCGCTGCAGAATTTGCGCTCGAAAAAATTAATAAAAGTGGTGCGGTGTGCGCGATCGATAAATTGAATTGGTTAAACCGTGAATATTTGAAAGAGATGTCTGCGGATGAGCTCGTGCAGCGTGCTTCACCATTTTACGTGGAGCAGGGGATCGATGCTCCCGCTGCGCTTCTTGAAAAAGCGGTGACGCTTGAACAACGTCGCGTCTCTACCCTCGCAGAATTTCCCGAAGCGACCGCGTTTCTTTTTACCGACAGGCTCGAATATGATCCCGCGTTACTTGCGGCGAAAAAATCTGACGCCGCAACCGCGAAATCTCGACTAGAAGGATTGCTCGCATTTTTTTCAGGGTTGTCTGATGAAAGTTTTAGCGATGCAAAATCGCTCGAATCACTCACAATCGCTCAGGTGGCGGCACAAGGTTGGACGAACAGTGAGTCGTTATGGCCGCTTCGTGTCGCACTCACCGGACGTGCGATGTCGCCAGGACCTTTTGAGGTTGCATGGGCGCTCGGTAAGGAGAAAACGATCGCACGCATCACTACGGCGATCCAGACACTTGCATGAAAAGCATCCTCTCACCACTGCGTACTCCGCTCCTCGTCGTTGCACTGTTGCTTGCGACCTCTTTCATCATTTTTCCTTGCGTGACGTTTGCTGCTGATATTAAACAGGAGATCATTGATTTAAATGCGAACGTAAAAAGTAAACAACAGGCGCTCAAGGACCTCCAGCAAAAACAAGAAAAGTATCGCGCGCTTATCGCGCAAAAAAAAGAAACCTCCGCAACGCTGCAGGATCAAATTATTCTTGCGGAGAACGGCATTGCAAAAACGCAGCTTGATATTGAGATTGTGCAGACCGAACTCAAGGCGCTTCGTCTCGAAATCGGTGTGATCGACGAAAAAGTTCGTGAACAAGAATTACAAATAGCAAAAGAGCGCGAGCTTCTCGGTGTGCTTGCACGACGACTGTACACGACACGTTTCCAAAAAAGTACGTTCGAAGTGTTAGTGGAAAATAAAACGCTTTCCGATTTTTTTGATCGTTTGCAGTCGATCACCGATCTACAAACCGGTGTACAAAAAACACTTGCATCGGTGCGAGATACAAAAGCAAAGCTCGATGCAGAAAAAAAAGAGCGAGATCAAAAGCGACTTGCGATGGAAGCAAATGAGCGGCAGCTCGAGGTTGCGAAACGCGAACTTGAAGATAATCGTACGCTCAAAGATTCGTTGCTTACCGAAACAAAAGCATCAGAATTGGAATATCGCTATCGACTCGCTGAACTCAAACAAGAACAGAATCAAGCAGACTCGGAGATAACGTATCTTGAAAACGCGTTGCGTGAAAAGATTACCATCGCCGATCAATTACGCGGCGTCGACTCGGTGCTGTCGTGGCCGGTGGATGCGAGTCGAGGTCTTTCAACGATGTTCCATGATCCGGGTTATCCCTTCCGCTATGTGTTTGAGCATCCAGGAATCGATATTCGTGCATGGCAGGGAACACCGGTGCGCGCTGCCGCAGCAGGTGTTGTTGCGCGCGCGAAAAATGCGGGGATGGGATATAGCTATGTGATGTTGATTCACAACAACGATGTATCGACGGTGTACGGGCACTTGTCGCGTGTCGTTGCGAAGGAAGATACTTTTGTGGATAGGGGAGAGGTGATCGGCTATTCTGGCGGATCGCCGGGTACACCAGGAGCGGGACCGCTCACAACCGGGCCGCATCTTCATTTTGAAACGAGACTTAAAGGGATTCCTGTCGACCCATTGCGATTTTTAGTCACTCTATGAAAGAACCTACAAAAATTTTGTTGCTCGCAAGTATCGGACTCATTATCGCGTTCACGATGAGCGTGCTCATGGTGTATGCGGGATACACACATCGAAGTGTTTTTGAGGTGGTGAGAACGAGAGGGAAATAATACCTCTTGTCATCTCCACGGCTCTTCTTTTGTCATTCCGGGCCGTGACCCGGAATCCAGAACGTAAAAAAAGACCAAACGAATCTCGTTTGGTCTTTGTATTTTTCTGGATTCCGGCTCGGAGGCCGGAATGACAAAAAATGACTAGATTCCGGGTCACGGCCCGGAATGACAAAGTAGGTGGCCCGGAATGACAAAAAAGGGGATTATTCTGGCGTGAGGCGCGTTACAACGTGAACGTGGGACGCTCGCCGAGAACCGCACTGACCGCTTCGGAATCGAGGGTATCTTGTGACTTGATCGCAGCGGTAAGTGCGTTCAGTTGCTCACGATGCGCTTCGAGAATCATGACTGCACGCTGAAGACAGATGTTCAGAATTTTTGTGTTCGTTGAAGTCAGACTTTTGTACGCGAGTGGTATGAGGTCGAAACGCTGCGGTGCATATTCTACATCCGTCCACGGACATCGCGAGAGATCGTACGGAAGATCTGCAATGTTTTCCGCGATGATGCCTGCTCGATCGAGATCACTCGAGGACCCACCGATGCTGAGATCACCGCGCACAAGCGCTTCTGCAGCGAGGCCTGCGAGAGAAATTGCGATACGTTCCCAAAGATCTTCTGGTTTTAAGCGATTGAACACTTCATAGGAAGTGGCGGCGCCATACTCAGATGTTCGGTCGGGGACGATGGTGATCTTTGTGATGTTAACGACGCACGAAGAGTGCCATGCGACGATCGCGTGTCCTGCTTCATGTGTCGCCATTCGTGAGCGCCCGGAGAAGGGGAGTAGGTGACTTCCCTTTCGCAGCAATTCACGAGCGAATTTTTTCACCGCACTCCACGGGATGATCGCTACGGTGACAGGTATCATCGCGCACTCCCCGACCGCGCATCGTTCATCATGCTCTCTCCTGATGACTACAAAGAACCTTTTTTATGATTACAGATGGGGATGGAGAAGGCAAACAAAAAAGTCGTGTGGTGTTCACCACACGACGAAGTCTTATCGACGTCTACCAAGGATTGTTTTGATCTCTTTTTTCTGGAGTGCCCCTTTTTTGTGCACTGCCACAGCGAGCGCATCCAGTCGTTCCCGCTCCGCACGTACGATGTCGCACGCACGATAGTAGGACAAGTTCAGAATTTCTGAGAGACGTGGAGTGAGTTCGTTTGGGTGGTAGCAGACCGACGCGAGGTCGAGGGCGTTACGCATGGGCGTTTCCTTTTTCCACGGTGGAGAAAATATTTTCCCCTTTCTGCGTTCTTTGAGTACGATCAGCTTCGCGGCCAACAAGGCATCACCGAGATCTTCCTCCGCGCCCGACGGTTGGAAGAAATCGTAGACGTTGGACTCTGCAGCGAGTCCCGCGAGACCGATCGCCACATCTTCCCAAAGACGGTGTGGCGTTTCACCCCACGGCGTTCCTTTTTTAATGTACTTGGTGCGACCCGCGTTCAGGAAGAGGTCCTCTTCTTCTCTGTCGGCAGTGATTATGATTCGCGTGATATGTCGTACACTTTTTGCACTCCACGCAACCACGGCATGTCCTGCCTCGTGCACTGCGGTGCGAGTTCGTCCATCGTTATCGTACTGTCGTGGGAGGTAGACGCGGACATGCGGTTCCCGCAAAAAGGGGATCAAACGCCGTGTCTTCTCCCATAAGCTGATGACGATCAACGTTACACTGGTCCACCACGAATGCTTTTTTATCTTGATCGATTGCATGATGCACCTCCAGACATGAAAAGAACCAACTTGATACCCTAGCAAAACTGTTACTTCTGGTCAATGGTTATTCGGCGGGGAAGGGGTCAAAAAGCCCTCTTAATGGTGTCGTACAATATATCTTAGGCGACACATAATACGGCGTTGAGGCGCAAGGTGCACACGAGGATCGATCGTTCTTTTTCCGCCTCTAGAGAGCATCTTTTTTGCGCGCGGTGTTCTCTCTGTGATGGCTGGCCGTCCTGTAGATATTCACGTTTTATTATTATTTTTTATTTTTTGTGTACATTTTTAGTTCGTATGCATAATATCTTAATTTTGGCTAAGATTAGCCAAAATAGCTACATTAAGCTCTTTTGTCCCCCTTTGTCATTCCGGGCCGTGACCCGGAACCCACTCATTCATTGTCATTCCGGCCTCCGAGCCGGAATCCAGAACCTTAAGAGCCAAACGTGATTTCCGTTTGGCTCTTTTTTACGTTCTAGATTCCGGGTCACGGCCCGGAATGACAAAGAATGACTGGGTCCTGAATCCCCCGGACTTGATCCGGGGTCAGGATGAGAAAATAAAACGACCCCCGTAGAAAACGGGGGTCGTGGTGGTGTTATGCCACCGGCCTGGGGCCGAGGATGGCGGTGAGACGATCGACACCGATCGTCTCTTCGGCGAGAAGTGTGTTTGCGAGTTGTTTGAGAAGGTCGAGCTTGTCGGTCAGCATGGTGAGGACGCGGCTCTCGCAGTCCTCGAGGATTCGTTTTTGCTCTGCATCGATGCGCACAGCAGTCTCTTCGCTGAAGCCCTTCGAGGGATCGAAGCCGTAGCCCTGCTCCTTCTTTGCGAAGGTGCCGAAGCCCAGACCATCGCCCATTCCGAAGTTCTTCACCATTCGCTCAGCGATTTCGCTTGCGCGCTCCAGATCATTGCTCGCACCTGTGGTGTAATCGTCCTGCAAGAGAAGTTTCTCTGCAGCGCGACCGCCGAATGCGACCTTGATGTCTGCGAGCAGCTCTTTGCGACTTCGGAGCACCACATCCTCGGCGGGGAGGAACCAAGTGAGACCGAGCGCCATGCCGCGCGGGATGATGGTGACTCGGTGTGGCGTGTGCGCTTCGTGAGTGAACCACCCGACGATCGCGTGTCCGGCCTCGTGCCAGGCGATGATCTCCTTGGTCTTCGCGGAGAGCACGGCGCTCTTTCGCTCCGGACCCATGAACACCTTCTCTTTGGCGCGTTCGATGTCCTCTGTGGAAATTTCGTTCTGGCCGCGCTTTGCAGCATCGATCGCCGCTTCGTTGAGCAGCATTTCGAGATCTGCACCGACGAGGCCAGCGGTCCCAAGAGCGACCGCGGTGTAGTCCACGTTTGGAGCCATCTTCTTGTCTCGCGCATGGACTCGCAGGATCGCCTCGCGGCCACGTACGTCCGGTGGCGGCACGACCACAGTGCGGTCGAGTCGGCCCGAGCGTGTGAGAGCTTTGTCGAGCGTCTCTGGTCGGTTGGTGGCGGCGATCACAAGGATCCCCTTGTTCGGTTCGAATCCGTCCATCTCGACGAGCAATTGGTTGAGCGTTTGCTCGCGTTCCTCGTGCGCACCGGGACCAGTGTGGCCACTGCGCGTCTTGCCGACCGCGTCGATCTCATCGATGAACACGATGCATGGCATGTGTTTTTTTGCGTGGTCGAACAGGTCGCGTACACGCGAAGCGCCGACACCGACGAACATCTCGACGAACGCTGATGCGCTTCCTGCGAAGAACGGTACACCGGCTTCGCCCGCAATCGCGCGAGCGAGCAATGTTTTTCCGTTTCCTGGCGGGCCGACGAGAAGTATTCCCTTAGGGCTACGTCCACCGAGCTTCGCGAACTTTGTCGGATCCTTGAGTGATGTCACGAAATCGCGACACTCCTCGACCGCTTCGTCCACGCCCGCGACATCTGCGAACGTCTTTTTTTCTAGCTGATCGAACAGTTTCGCTTTGTGCGACGTCTGTTGTTTGAGCATGGTGTTGTTCGCCCCTGCGCCCTTGATCATTTTTAGCAGAAGGAACGCGATGAACACCGCGAGCCCAATCTTGACGATCAACCCCACCAACGAGCTGTTGTCAGATGGCTCCTTCTCCTCGTACGGTACGCGTTTGTCGTGGAGCGCACGGACCAGTTCTTCTTTTTCGGAGACGTAGGAGTTGTAGCCGATGCTTCCCTTGGACTCTCCGTGGATCTGGTTGCCGGCGATGGTCACTCGCGTGATATCGCCGTTTTCCACCTTGGAGATGAATTCGCTCGCGGGAACGGTTACGTTTTGGCGAGCTTGTTGGGTGAAAGCCAGGAACCCAAAAACCAACAAGATGACGCCGAGTAGGCCCATCCACATCAAGATTATTCGTTTCGGCATCGGAGCCTCCGGTTGTATTTTTAACGGACAAATCGCCTCTTCTTAAGGCACAAAAACCTTAGCCATATTTACCGATTTTTGCAAGGGGGTCGCTCGGCAGCGTGAGAGTTTATCCTGATCGCTCGCGAGACTTGTCCATTGCCCAAAAATCGCATCCAACCGATTATAGGGCGATTTTTGGGCGTCTCGCGACGATCAGGATAAACTCTCACCGAACCTCGCTTAAAGTCCGATCGGACGCTGGTGTGACAGGTTATTTTGGTGTGGTGCCGTCTTTCAAACGGAAGAAAATCCGCTCATTGTAGCGAAGATCGACGTATTCGAGCACGGATTTTTTTGCGCCGATTTTTTCTTTGAGAACGATGCTGAGCCGTTCGACTTGGACATCAAACGGACTGGCGGTCGCCAGGAGAATATGCCAATCCCCCACCATATCTGCCTCAACGGTCTCTGATGACTCTTGTGCGCGAAACCAACGAACCGCGCTTCCTGCGACTTCAGGAAGTCGTGCGTGCGCCTGGAGGATCGTTCGCATCGTCGCAGGACTCACCATCGCTTTACCTGGCATCATGTTTTTTTCTGTCGCGCTTCCCTCTTTTTCCTTACCATCGATCAGAATGAGTGGGAACGGATTTGTCGGTTGTTGTGGAGGAGGTGCGGCAACCGTTCCTTTTGCGCCGTCTGTCGTTGTGGGAGGGGTATCCGTTTTTGGAAGGTCGATCGATTGTGCACCGAGACCGAGCACGGGTACCGCTGCCATCCCCGGCGGAAGATCACCCATGAGTGCAATCTCTTTATCAGTCAGTTCGCGGAGGATAAAACCATTTTCGTCGAGGGCAAAAAGTCTACTGTTCCAATCGAGCGCCGCATGCGTTGTTTTTTCGCGCGCGATTACCTCGAGTGTGTCCGGAAGTTTTTTTCGCAGAGTGATGCTGTCGAGGTACACTTTGCCGCCGATATCCGTGAGCGCTTTCGTGGTATTGAAGATGAGAATGTTAGAGCGAGGAAAAATAAACAACGCCGCCCCATTGCGATGGCTGTCGATCCCTGCACGAATCGCATCTGCGGACGGTCCTGTGACACCACTCACTTCCACGGTAGTGATGTGAAACATCGGCCCCCAAAGGAGGTACCATGCACCACCGATGAGCGCTGCGACCACGAGGCATGCGAGAAACCATGGGGCGCGACTCGGTCCACTGCGCTCGGTGCGATGCGTTGTTTTTTGTCGATTAAACAACGGATTACCGTAATGTGCGCGATGAAAATCGCGGATCGATCTTCGTGGATGTGGTGCTGCTCGCCAAGGTTTGTGCATAGAGGTTTCCCTGTCACTTTTTTTTCTTTGGCAGATCAAGCGTGCGAGTGAGGTTGTGTTTTTCTTCTGCACGTTCGAGTGCGAGACGAATCAATTCATCAAGAAGAACGGCAAAAGGCACGCCGCTCGCCGCCCACAATTTCGGAAACATGCTGTATTTGGTGAATCCTGGAATCGTATTGATCTCATTGAAGTAGATGTCACCGGTATCACGACGAACAAAAAAATCTACTCGCGAGAAACCGCTCGCATTTAGCGTCACGAACGCTCGTGTCGCCATATCGCGAATTTTTGTTATCACTGTTTTTGAAAGTTCGGCGGGGATGATTTCGCGCGATGCCCCATCGATGTATTTCGCGGCGTAATCATAGAATTCATTCGATGGAACGATCTCACCGAGCACTGACGCTTGCGGTTCGTCGTTGCCGAGCACCGCGCATTCGATCTCGCGGGCTTCGGGCACACTTTTTTCTACGACAATTTTGCGGTCGTAACGTAGCGCATCGACAATGCCGCGTCGCAGTTCTTTTTGATGATGCGCTTTAGAAATGCCGACGGAAGATCCGAGGTTTGCGGGTTTCACAAAACATGGATAGCCGATTCGTTTTTCGATTCGCGCAACGATACTTTGCGCATCGCGCTGCCAATCGGTTGCAAGAAAATATTCGTACCGCGCGATCGGAAATCCTGCGCGTTCAAGGATCTGTTTTTGGATCACTTTATCCATACCGATCGCCGATCCGAGCACGCCGCTGCCGACATAGGGAATGTTTCCGAGTTCGAGGACACCCTGCAAAGAACCGTCCTCCCCACCAGTGCCGTGAATGAGTGGAAATGCTACGTCACACGCGAGTACATCGCGGGGATTTTGCGCGCGGCCATTTTTTCCTACTTTAACCGACAGAACGTCGTATCGTTTTTTGTCGAGTCCCGCGATCACCGCTGCTGCAGATTTGAGAGAGACTTCATGTTCCCCAGAAACACCACCGTAGATGACCGCAATTTTGAGTTTCTTCATAGATTATGCAACCAACACGCGGGGTATCAGCGGATTAATTCGCGTCACGATTTCATAGTTGATCGTCCCTGTCGCTCCTGCAAGATCTTCGGTGGTGATCACTTCTTTCCCAGACCGACCGATCAACGTTACTTCATCTTCGATGCGTATACCGGGAACGTCGGTGGCATCGATCACGCACATGTTCATGCAGACGCGACCGAGAATTTTTGCGCGGTGTCCACGTACGAGCGCATGCCCGATTGACGATAATCCGCGATCAAAGCCATCCCAATACCCCACAGGGATCACCGCTACTTTTGAATCACGCGTCAGTTTTTCTGTGAGACCGTAGCTCACCGATGAACCCTTTGGCAGTATTTTTACTTGCGCCACGATCGTTTTCCATGCAAGCGCAGGTCGAAGCGTCATTTTTTTACCAGAATTTTCTACTGACACATGCGTTTCTTTGGACGGCCACAGTCCGTACAGCGCGATCCCCGCGCGTACCATCGTGAAATGCGTCTGTGGATACAAAAGTGCGGCCGCGCTGCACGCGGTGTGTTTTTCTTTTGCGGTGACACCTGCAACACCGAATGCACGCACCATCGCATTGAATCTGCTCAGCTGACTCATTGCGTAGGCGTGGTCGGTTGTATCCTCGATGTTCGCGTAATGCGTAGACATCCCCTCAACAACAACGTGAGGATTTTTTTTGAGCGTTTTCGCGAATGAGACGATATCTTTCGCAAGAAGTCCTTGTCGGGACGTCCCTGTTTCTAGTTTGAGATGGATTTTTGCAGGATGTTTTGCTGAGGCGATCCGTCCGAGCGCGGTGACGGTTTCGTGGTTATACACGGTGAGGCTGAATCCGGAACGCATCGCATCTTTGAGAGCTGCGAGCGGCGTGTAGCCGAGAATCAGCACCGGTTTTTTGCTGCCCGTTTCACGAATTATCTTCGCTTCTCGAAGTGCATCTACGCCGAACCAGTCGACGTGAGCCTTGCTGAGCGCGCGCACTGTTTCGTTGATCCCGTGACCGTACGCGTTCGATTTCACAACCGCCATCAGTTTCACTTTTTGACCGATTGCGCGCGCGAGCGTCGCGGCGTTTTGCGCGAGCGCTGATCGTGAAACCTCAACCCAGGTTTTTCCGTGCGGCGTGGGCATAACGATAGTTTTATGGTCGCGGTTTGCCGATTACTGTACGACCACCCATGTACGGCACGAGTACTGGGGGAACCGTAACGGTGCCGTCGGCTTGTTGGAAGTTTTCAAGAATACAGAGCAGTGTGCGTTGAATCGCAAACGCGGTGCCATTCAACATGTGTGCAAACTGCATTTCGCCATTTTTACGCCGCACGCGAATGTGCAATCGTCGCGCCTGCCAATCGGTACACGTCGATGTGGAATGTGTCTCGCGGTACGTCCCTTGCGACGGGAGCCATGTCTCGATGTCGTACTTGCGCGCAGCGGGATCACCGAGATCGCCCGTGACGATGCCAAGTACGCGATACGGCAGTCCCAATCCTTGCATTAATTTTTCTTCGAGCGACAGAAGCAGCTCGTGTTCCTTGTCAGAATTTTCAGGGAGCGTGTAAGAAAACATTTCTAGTTTGTCGAACTGATGTACACGAAGAATGCCGCGCACGTCTTTGCCGTACGAACCGGCTTCGCGGCGGAAGCACGTGGAGAAACCGACGTAGCGACGCGGGAGCATTTCTTCTTCGAACGTTTCATCCATATGCATGCCACCGAGCGATTGCTCAGAGGTGCCTGCGAGAAACAGGTCGTCAGATGCGAGGTGGTACACTTCGTCGCGGCCGCGATCGAGGTAGCCCATTCCCGCCATCACTTTTTCATTCACGAGCACCGGAGGGATCACCGGAGAAAATCCTTCGGGCGTGAGCGTGGTGAATGCGTATTGCGCAAGCGCGAATTCAAGAAGCGCTGCTTCGTTTTTGAGATACCCAAACCGCGCTCCGGCGACTTTTGCACCACGTTCGGTGTCGATCAGATCGTGCTCCTCCCCTATCGCCATGTAGTCGCGCGGTTCGAAATCGAATTTCGTCGGTTCGCCAAAACTGCGCACGACAAAATTTTCGCTGTCGTCTTTTCCGACAACCACATCGGGTCGGGGGAGGTTTGGAATGGTTCGGAGGAGTGTATCGAGCGCACTTTCCGTTTCTTCAAGTTGCGTGGTGAGCGTTTTACATTTTTCTTTGATCAACCGTACGACGTCGATCATTTTTTGTCGCGCGTCTTTATCTTTTTCGACCGCGATTTTTTCTGACCCGCGATTCTGTTCTGCTTTGAGCGTTTCGCTTTCGGTGATGAGCGTACGGCGTTTTTCATCGAGTGCAAGAATCGTATCGACATCAACGTCAATATTTTTTGCTTTCGCACCACTGCGCACAGCCTCTGGATTTTCTCTGATGAAGTTGAGATCGAGCATAAGTACAAAAAAGAAGCGGTTGCTGAACCGGCCTTAAGTTTACCCATATCGCGCCTTATTGACAACAGGCTATTTTGTTGATAGCTTTCTCGGACTGTTGCCTTTACAATGGAGGAATTATGCGTGACGTACTCACACTTCTCATCACAGAGCTTAAGTCGCATCGCAGGACGATCCTCGTTTGTTCGTTGCTCGCGATGCTTGCTGCGGCGTTCGATACTCTTGCGCCGGTGGCTTTGGGTCGCGGATTCGATCTCGCGAGCAAACATACGCCGCTCTTTTGGTATGGCAGTGCGCTTCTCGTGTGGCTTGGCCTTCGCATGGTCGGCGAACGTATTCGCTCGTACATCACGTACCAGGGTGAACGTGTGGCAACAAGCGTTGGTGAAAGCTACGTTTCTCGCACACTCGCAGTGTTTCTCGATAAGCCGCTCGCGTTTCATTACGGCAAACGTGGTCCAGAGATCTCCGACAAAGTGATGCAATTACGGTACATACTCGACAACCTCATCGGTGCGGTCGTCTTTGATCTTATCCCTGCAGCGATCGGCACCGTCGCGATCCTTTGTTACATCTCGACGATTGAGTGGCGAATCGCGTTCGTTCTCGCCGCATCGATCGCGGCATTTGTGGCGTACACTTTCAAAACAACGCCGCAGATTCTCGCGAATCAGAAGGAGTGGAATGAAGCGAATCGAAAGATCGCCAACGTTTCGTGGGATGCGCTTAAGAACGTGCTCGTGGTGAAGTCGACGACGAACGAAGAGATGGTTGGGAAACTTGTGGAAAAACACACTCGTGCAATGGAGCCGGTGGCAGAAAAAGATTTGTCGTACGATCGTAGGGTACGCGACAATCAAAACTTGATCATCGCATTCGGTTCGTTCGTTGCGGTCGGTATCGGTGTGATGGATTTTCGTAACGGTACGTTTACGCTGGGGCACCTCACCACAATCGTCGCCTACGCATTCACCGTGTTTGGCTACGTGCGGTTTTGTCAGTGGCAAGCGCGTTCGTATCTTCGACTGGTGGAGTCGTACGCTGCAGTAAAAATGTTGCGCGATGAACCGTCCGAGGATTTTGTGAGTGGTGAGGACTGTCGCATCGCTGGAGACGTGGAGTTCCGCGAAGTTCGGTTTCGTTATCGCGAAGACAAGTCCGCACTGGAGAACGTGAGTTTTACTGTACGACGCGGCGAACGCGTGGCGATCGTCGGTGAGTCTGGTGAAGGAAAAACAACGATGGTCGACCTTCTCGGTCGATACTACATCCCGCAATCAGGAGAGATTTTGATCGATGGTCGTGATGCGAGAGAGATCAATCTCCGTTCGCTGCGTGCACAGATGGCGTACGTTCCGCAAGATCTCACGTTATTCCACGAAAGTATCGGGTTCAATATTCGTTACGGGCGACCTGATGCGACCGACGAAGATGTTCGTGAAGCTGCGCGTCTCACGCGCCTCGACACATTTATCGAAGGACTTCCAGAAAAGTACGAAACGGTCGTTGGTGAGCGCGGCATGAAGCTCTCAGGTGGAGAGCGCCAACGTGTCGCAATCGCGCGCGCGTTTTTGCGCGATCCGAGCATCTTGGTTCTCGATGAGCCAACCGCACACCTCGACAGCACTACTGAGGAGTACGTGCGGCAATCGCTCGAGATGTTGATGCAAGGTCGCACGACCTTTGTCATCGCACATCGTCTGCGTACGGTGATGGACGCCGATCGCATTCTCGTATTGAAGGACGGTCGTATCGTCGAGACCGGCACGCATACGCAGCTCGCAAAAAAGTCCGGCGGTGCGTACGCTGCGCTTCTCAAGGCACAGGGCGGACTTCACGGGACGGGCACATCTGCTGAGACGTTGTCTGCGTAAAATTTTCCACTGTCATCCCAGCCTCTCTCTTTGTCATTCCGACCCCGGACCGGGATCCGGGGCGGAATCCACACAACAAAAAGACCGAACGATTTCCGTTCGGCTTTTTTTACGTTCTGGATTCCGGGTCACGGCACGTCGGTCGCGACCGACGTGCCACGGCCCGGAATGACAATGTGGGGGGGGTCGGAATGACAGTGACTATCGTCGCTCATTTTCTGAGCGCAGATTTTGTAGTATTGGCGTGCGGTGATATTTATTTGCGACGATGTTGTCGAATACCGCGTTGTCGTTGATGAAATATACCTTTCCACCACACTCGATCATCCCATCGATCACTGAGTCGTACTGACATACTTCGATCGGCAAAACCGATGTGAGACACTGCCACTCATAGGATTTTCCTATTTTTTCAAATCCCTCAGAAGGAAGCACGTAGACGTATCCGCCAGGGTCGCGCGTAGCGAAATCTTCCGACGTTCCCCAGATACAGATGTAGGCGATGTCATTCTCAAATCCGATGCTTGAAAGCGTGTCAGAAGGGATCATGAAAAGCGATGCGATGTCACGTCGATCGGTCGCGAACACCGCCCCGCGCTCATGTACGTGATCCTCAGATCCGTGTCGAAGCACAGGCACGAGAGGTCCTTCAATTTTTTTCGCGCTGCCGTGATATAACCTCATTTTTCTTCAGGACGAAGCGTGGGGAACAAAATAATTTCCTTTAAACTGTGTGCCCCAGTAAATACCGCACACAATCGGTCAACGCCGATCGCCCATCCCGCAGTCGGCGGCATACCAACCGAGAGCGCCTCGATAAAATCTTCATCCATCGATTGCGCTTCTTCGTCACCACCTTCACGCAATCGTTCTTGTTCTTCAAATCGCGCGCGTTGATCGATCGGATCGTTCAGTTCAGTGAACGCTTTTACGTACTCCCCTTTCGCGAGGAGCAATTGAAAACTTTCCACATATTTTCCATCACTCGCCTTACGCTTAGCGAGGGGGAGGATCTCTGTGGGGTGATCGATAATGAACGTCGGCGCGACGATATGTGGTCGGACCATTTTTTTATACAGGTTGTCGAGAATCACCCCGCGTTCATCTCTCGTTTCAACTTTCACACCGATTTTTTCTGCAGCTTTCGCAAGTGAGTCTCGGTCGGAGTAGTCTTCGATATCAAGATTTGCATACTGTTTGATCGCATCATGGAACGTGAGACGTGGGTACGGCCCAGCGAAGTTGATGGACATACCGTCGTATTCAAGAGTAGTTGCGCCGTTCACGCGTTCGGCGATCCGCACGAGCAATTCCTCAGTCATCGTCATGTGTTCGCGGTAATCGGTGTACGCTTGATACGCCTCGATGGATGTGAATTCCGGGTTGTGCGAATGATCGATCCCTTCGTTTCTAAAATTGCGACCGAGCTCGAACACTCGTTCAAAACCACCGACGATCAGTCGCTTGAGATACAACTCTGGTGCGACACGAAGAAACAGATCGATGTCGAGCGCGTTATGATGCGTCTTGAACGGCCGCGCCGATGCACCGCCAGCGATCGCCTGCAGCATCGGCGTCTCGACTTCCATGAATCCTCGTTCTGTAAAAAATTCTCGAATGGTTTGCACGACCAAGCTTCGTTTGCGGAACGCGAGTCGAACATCAGGATTTGCGATCAGATCGAGGTATCGTTTGCGGTAGCGAATTTCTGTGTCTGTGAGTCCGTGCCATTTATCAGGGAGACCTTCAAGTGATTTTGTGAGCAGTGTCCACGACGCTACCTCGATACTTTTTTCTCCACGCTTCGTGATGAACGGTGTGCCGGTGATCTGAAGAAAATCACCGAGATCGATAATTTTTTCGAACGTTTCAAAAGACGCCGCGCCGATGACGTCGCTTTTGAGATGGAGCTGCATTTTTCCTGCGCCGTCTTCGAGATCAGCGAAGCATGCACCGCCATGACCGCGCACCGCGCGGACGCGACCGACGATTATAACTTTTGTTTTTTCTGTTTCGAGCGCTTCAAAATGTGCCAACACTTCAGCGATCGTGTGCGTACGCTCCGAGCGAGCGGGATACGGATCGATCCCCATGCGCACTGCGGTGTGTAATTTTTCGAGTCGCACCGCTCGTTCTTCAACTGGATTGACTGATTCTTTTTCTTGCATACCTTCTCATCTGATCAACAACTGATCTGCTTGATCACATACGTTTTAGTTCCGGATGGCACTTTTACTTCGGTCGACTCCCCTACTCTTCTGCCAAGAAACGCTTGGCCGAGCGGTGAGTCATTGGAGATGCGTCCCTGTGTCGGGTCCGCTTCAGTCGCGCCAACGATCGTGTATTTTTTTTCTTTTTCTCCGTCGGCGATGTGCACGGTGCATCCGATCATCACCGTATCCGATGGCTTCACTTCGATGATCACCGCGTGGTTGATCCCGTCCTGGAGTTCGAGGATGCGGCTACTCACCCACGCCATCTCATCTTTTGCGTCGTGGTAGTCCGCATTTTCTTTGAGGTCGCCGAGATCTTTCGCTTTTTCAATGCGATCGGTGATCTCGCGGCGTTTTTCGTTTTTCAAAAAATCGAGCTCTTTTTTGAGCTTTTCAAGTCCTTCTTTCGAGATGTACGTTGGATTGCCGTTCATAAGGCTGAAGCATCATTTTTTTGGTGTCGCATACAGTCTAGGATATGACCGTTTACATGGAGTGTCAACAATACATTTATCGTTTCGAAAAATACCACGCATAGATGCGCTTCGCCGCCTGGGCGGGAAAGGATGAACCTTGGCCACCTTCTTCCACCATTACCGTAACTGCGATCTGCGGGTTATCGTACGGTGCGAATGAAGTGAACCAGGCGTGTGTTGGTGCATTTGTTTTCCACTGTGCCGTCCCGGTTTTCGCAGCGACTGCGACAGGGAGATCGCTGAGAGATCTCGCGACACCAGAAACGACCGCTGCTCGCATCCCTTTGCGCACCTCCTCGATCGCTGATTTTTCAACAACTTGCGGGTTCAGTACTACTGGCGGATGCGTGATGCGCGTGCCATCATCCGCAGTTTCTGCGCTCAGAATATGTGGTTGTATCAGCGTTCCACCATTCGCGATCGTTGCGGTGACTGAGTTGATTTGGAGCGGTGTCACGAGCAAGTCGCCCTGACCGATCGCAAAATGATATGTGTCGCCGATGTACCACTTTTCTCCTTTCGTTTGTTCTTTCCATTGTTTCGTCGGAAGAAATCCCGTACCTTCGACCGGAAGATCGATGCCGAGCGTTGATCCGAGTCCGAATTTTTTTGCATATACAGTGATCCGTTCTACACCGAGCCCTTGGAAACTATCAAGCCCGCCACCGATGATGTAGAAAAAGGTGTTTACTGATTCCGCGAGTGCTTTAGTGACGTTGGTGATGCCGTGTCCACCCGCTTTCCAATCAGGAAAAAACCATTGTCCAACGTGAATGCCGCCAACAGAAAGAAACGATGTGGTCGGCGTGATGACGTGTTCTTGCAGCGCAGCAGCTGCGACCACCATTTTGAATACCGATCCCGCAGGGAGTGATGCGGCGATCGCACGAGGGAACAGCGGATGATTGGGATCCTCGGTGAGATTTCGATAGTCTTTAGACGAGATTCCTTTTGCGAAAAGATTTGCATCGAATGCGGGTTCGCTCACGAGCGCGAGAATCTCACCGGTCGTAGGTTTCGTGATGATGACGCTGCCACGTTTTTGTCCGGTGCTACGGAGCGCATCACGTAGCGCAAGTTCCGCTTGTTTTTGCAGATCGAGATCGAGAGAGAGCACAAGATCGTGTCCCGGCCTCCCTGGTTCCTCGGCGATCACACTTTTTTCTCGACCGTGCGCATCAACCTCCACTCGCGTGTGGCCGTAAGTACCACGAAGAATGGTATCATATTCTCGTTCGATGCCGGTTTTTCCGATGAGGTCGCTTGGGACATACGTGCCCGTGTGATCCTGTTCCAAATCGGATTTCGTGATACGACCTTCGAATCCGAGAACGTGCGAAAGCGATTCGGTGGTATCGGTGCCGAGATACTCACGACGTGTAGTGATGTGTAGTGCGACCGCCGGAGTGCGCGCAGATTCTACGCGAATTTGTACCGCTTGTTCATGTGTGAGGTTTTCTGCGATCGCGACTGCAGACGAAGGATATTGTGCAAATTCAGCAAGTTTAGTTTCGATGTCGATCGGCGTGATATCGAGAATTTCTGCGAGACGACCGATCGCTGCGATCCGTTCCCTAGAATTTTTTGGGAGATCGTCTGTGATGAGCGTTGCGGTGAAGTTTGGAACGTTTCTCACAAGCGGCGCACCGTTTCGGTCATAAATAATACTTCGTTCTACCGGGACAAGAATAGTGCGACTGCGATTTTCTTCTGCTTGTCGTACGTAACGTGCGTGTTGCATGATCTGCATTTGCCATGCACGAAGAACGATCGCAAAGAGGAGGCAGATAAGTGCGATGAAAAATGTATTACGTTTCACCGTACCGACAGCGAGGCCGATGTATTCGGTGCGTACGTCGCCCGCGTCCGTTGTGTTGTCGCCAGTATACGCATCTTCAATCACTGCGTTTTTTTCGAACGATTCAATGCGACTGAACGTACCAAAAGCCTGCCCGTCTAAGGGGAACGGGCCGAGATCGTTTGGTGATTCGGAGAGCAACGGATCCTTCATGAATATCGAGTGAAAAAGAAACGAGAGAACGCCCGCTTTCCTGCGCTCGTGAGAGTCATCGCACCGAGCACTGCACAGAGTTGCACACCGAGCGCGATCAGTATGCGTACGAGCGTCGTGTCATCGAATGCGGTGAAGAGCGGAACACCATGCGTCATCGTACGGGCGATCCGAACGAGCATGAGCAGGGTGTGGAGTAGTCCGAACGCAGCGGCGTTAATACCTAAAAGTCCTAGCCAACTATGATTGGTGAGCACACGGGTGAAGAGAACAAGCATGAGTAGTGTGACCACGAGGTGCACTGCGATGTGGATCCCGAACGGTGTGATGGATAGCGAGTCGATCGTTGTTCCTGTTATGATCGCAGCGATGAACGCGTCACGAAAACGAAATGCACCTATGTAGGTGATCACGAGGATCAATGGAAGGTTAATTACAGAAAGAGGCCATGGCAGTGCAGAAAAAAAAGCCACGTGGAGTAGCGCTGCGGCGATCGCTGCAAGGATGACCACGGTGATGCGTTGCATACTTTAACGAAGCACTTGCAAAAATGTTGGTACGGAGACGGTTCGTAGTGGTGCGACAATCGCCGACTCAAAAGGATTTTTGCTGTCACTGTTTACTTTTTCAATCGTGCCGACGACAAGACCGCGACGAATACCCGGTTCAATGCCCGAGGTAATGATGTTGTCACCAGGTTTTAGTGTCTCTGTTTGCGGAACGAGCGAGAGCATCATACTGAGCCCGCGATCCCCTTCGAGTACCCCGGTAGTTTCGGTGTCGTTTTCAACAGATATGGCGAGTTTACTTCGCGTGTCGGTGAGCAGGAGTACCGATGCCACGCGCGGTTGCACTTCGAAAATTTTTCCGATGATCACGCCGTTCTCCGACACTACCGGTTGACCGATGGCGATACCATCTTCTGTTCCGCGATCGATGAGCAGTCCGTGAAAAATATCTTCGTTGGTACGGGAGATCACACGCACGAGCACTGCGTTGTCGTTCGTGCGTTCTTTGAATGCGAGCGATGCTTTGAGCGCATCATTTTCTGCGATCAGTGTTTTCAGTTTCGCGTTCTCAATTCGGAGTGATTCGATCTCGGTATCGATCGTGGTGATTTTTCCTTCCGAAATTTTGGTAAATATCGCTCCTCCCGCATAGAGCGGCGCAGCGATTTTTCTCGTTGCTGTAGTGAGAACACTTGTCACTCCTCTAAGCGTTCCTGACGTCAAGAGGAGTAGGACAACCACGAAGAGCGCTGCAAGTATCGCGATCGTGCGCGCATTTCTACGTCGAGACATAGGCAGAGATTCCTAAGCGTACATCGATCGTGTATCCCCTGCAGTTTCCTGCGAAGATGGCAGTGCAATCGTATTCAACAGTTCGGTTTCTTCAAGCAAAATTCCGGTACCGCGCACGACGCAGGTGAGCGGGTCGTCGGCGACACGCACCGGAATTTCCGCGGCGCGCGAGATCACCTTATCAAGTCCTTTGAGGAGTGCGCCGCCACCAGTGAGCACGATCCCCCGTTCATAAATATCCGCCACCAGTTCCGGTGGGGTGATCTCGAGCGCGGCTTTAATATTTTCAACGATCGCGCGTACGGATCGCGCGAGTGCTTCTCGCACCTGACTGTCGTTCACCATGATCTCTTTCGGGAGACCGGTAACCATGTCGCGCCCGCGCATTTCCATGGAGAGTGGTTCCTCGAGCTGCATCGCAGAACCGATGCGCATTTTGATATTTTCTGCGACGCGTTCTCCAAGAAGAAGGTTAAAATTTTCCTTCGCGAACATGATCACGTTTTTATTCATCTCATCGCCGGCGATCGGTAGCGATTTCCAGGTGACAACACCAGAAAGAGAGATCACTGCGATCTCTGTCGTGCCACCGCCGATGTCAACTACCATGTTACCGATCGGTTCGGTAATCGGGAGACGAGCACCGATCGCCGCAGCCATCGGTTCTTCAACCAGGAACACTTGTCGCGCGCCGGCGTTCAGTGACGCGTCTTCGACCGCTTTGCGTTCCACCTCAGTGAGATCGAGCGGTACACCGATCACGATGCGCGGGCGTGGGAGAATATTGAAACCATCCTTGTGCGATTTTTCAATGAAAAATTTGAGCATTTTTTCTGTCACCTCGAAGTCTGAGATGATCCCCGCAACGAGCGGTTTCACTGTTGCGATATGTGGCGGCGTTTTACCGATCATGTCTTTTGCTGCATGACCGACCGCGACGATCTGCCCGGTACGTTGGTTCACCGCAACGACCGATGGTTCATTGATGATGATCCCCTTATCTTTGCAGTACACGAGGGTGTTGGCAGTGCCGAGGTCTACCCCAAGATCACGAGAGAATTTTCCAAAAATATTGTTGAACATATTTTTTGTTCAGCGTTGCATATCGAGCCTAAGAATCGCAAAAAGTATAGACGTCTCAGCAACCTCTGGCAAGTTTTATTGTCATTCCGACCCCGGACCGGGATCCGGGGCGGAATCCACACAACAAAAAGACCGAACGATTTTCGTTCGGATTTTTTTACGTTTCTGGATTCCGGGTCAAGCCCGGAATGACAAAAAGAGGAGCCCGGAATGACAAAGAGTGAGGCCTGGGTGATCGCGAGAGATTACGTACTTCGTTCTGTTCGTGTGGAGATAAAAAACGCTTCGAATACGCTCATGGCGAGCATCATCAGCAGTCCTGTCCACCAGCTAAAAAGGTTGTGGCTTTGGAGAAGCAGTGCCCCGATCACTAGTGCGGCGACGAGCACCGCCTGACGAAAAGACACCGCCACTTCTTTTGAGAGGAATAACTGTTTTTTGAGAAGTAACACGCGCAGAGTAAATCCGATAATGGAAACGGCACCCGTGACCGCAAGAAAAACGCTCGCATAGAACACCGCGAACACCGCAATCGATGTTTGTTCGGGATTTACCATGGTGAGTATGAGAAGAACTGCACCGAAGGAAATCAGCGTGCCGATTCCCATGAGGATGAGATAGTGACGGAGGGTCATACAACAAAAGTATACCAGGTTTACGCTTCGCGAAATTCACAGATCTCGCGGAAGTCGCAGAATTTGCAATGGCGCCCTGGTGTCGGTGCAAAGTTGCCGGATTTTATACGACCGAACGTTTCTTCGATTCCCACTTCGAGTTTTGTGAGTTGTTTTTCATTGCCGATAAAACTCGCGGTCGTACCGTCCTTCAAATAATGATAGGTCAGTTTCATCGGCGTGAGTCCGAACAACCGCGAGACAGCGATTTGATAGATAAGCAGCTGACGTTTTGCATCTGAATCGAGATCGTCCTCAGTTTTTGGTTTGCCGGTTTTGTAGTCGATGATCTCGATACCGTCTTCGGTTTCATCGATACGATCGATCGTGCCTTTTAGCGTATGTTCACCAATTTTCAAACTAAATTCTTTTTCAAGATATTTGGGACGCGGTGGTTTCTCCACGCACTGATCGTAGAACAACGACAGCCCTTCTCTTCCCTCCTTGCGGTACCGATCTTTTTCTTCTTTGCTTTCGTACCAATCGTCCTGCCACACTTCTTCGTATTTTGTGAGCAGTTCTTCTTTGCGTACAGAGAGACCGTCTTTGGCGGATTTTTCTGGCGCGTCACCGAACAGGGTCGTTTGTGGTGCAGCGTCACGTTCTGTGAGCGTTTTCAGAAACCATTCGAGTGCCCCGTGGATAGTGTTTCCAAAACTTTGCGATGCTTTGCCGAGTGAAGGGATCCGAATCAGGTGCGCGAATTTATATTGCAGTGGACAGTTATCATACGCAGCGAGTTGCGAAAAACTAAAGTGCGCAGGAAGAGGAAGGGTGTGCGGCGCTGTCGGCGCTGGTGCGGGCGCAGGCTCAGAAAGTCGCTCAACCGAAGGGAGCACCGACGGTGCATCGGCAAATCCGAGCTCTCCAAGAAATCGCGACGGTTTCTTTTTTGTTTTGCCACCATAATCCTCCGCCGACGTCAGAAACAAACCATTTTTTGCGCGCGTCATCGCAACATAAAATAAACGGCGCTCTTCTTCGAGATGCACGTCTCCCCCATCAGGAAGAATTTCTTTGGTGAGCGCATCAGGAAGAGGGATCTCTTCGCCGCGCGCGATCGTGGGGAATCGTTTGTCGACGAGATCAACGATAAACACATAGGAAAATTCCAATCCTTTCGCCGCGTGCACGGTCATGATCCGCACCATGTCTGGGCCGGTGTCCGGATCGAAGGCAAGCGAACCTTCCTCACCAGATTCGCGTTCCATCGTGTACTCCTCCATAAATCGATGGAGCGTCGGTTCTTCGTGCGATTGCTCAAATCGTTTGAGGCGATCGAGAAATTGATGCAAATAACTAAATTGCTCGCGCGCTTTTGCATCGTCCGCAGATTTGAGATGCTTGAGATACCCGGACTCGGTGAGAAAAGCGATCAGTACTTGCGACACACTTTTTGTTCGCGCGAGTGCGGTATGACGCGCAAGATCAGCGATCAGTCGGTCGAGACAGTGATTCGCTTCTGGAGAAAGCCAAGAAAGCGCTGCGCGCTTTGTGAGTACTTCATACATCGACGCGCTCGTTTTTCGCGCTTCGTGTGCGAGGCGAACTAAATCTTCACCAGGAACTGCGTACGGCGGTGAAGAGAGAATGCGATACAGTGCGCGCGACTCATGATAATCATCGAGCAATCCGAAGTACGCGATGCAATCCATGATCACCGGTTTCGCATACAAACCACGCAGCGCAAGAAATTGATACGGCACGCCGCGGCGTTGCAACTCACGACTGTACTCATCAGCGCTGGAGTTTGAGCGCACAAGAATGCAGAAGTCTGCCCATGAACGATCGGCGGTTTCTGTTTGCATAGTGACGATACGCTCCACGACCCCGCGCACTTCGTCTTCGTGTGACGTATAGCGGAGATGTTCGATCACTGCGTCGCCTTCTCGCGCACCGGTGAGACGTTTCGTGATCCCTTTGCCGTCCGCGGTCGCGAGTTTTGCTTCGAGGCGATTGGGGTTGTTGCGTTGGATGAACGCGTATGAGCGATCGAGGATGCCTTGGAGAGAACGGTAGTTCGTGGTGAGCACGATATCCTTCGCTCCAGAAAAATCATTTTTAAATTGCAGGATGTTCGATACGCTCGCGCCGCGGAATTTATAAATCGATTGGTCGTCGTCACCGACGACGACGAGATTTCCGGTACCCCCGACGAGCATTTTGATCAGTTCGTACTGCGCCCAGTTGGTGTCTTGAAATTCATCGACCAGAACATATTTAAAACGTTTGCGGAATTCTGCGAGCACGTGCGGGCGCGTGCGGAAAATACGGATCGCGTACATTTGGAGATCGCCGAGATCCAGGCTCCCCTCCTCGAGCAGCAGCTGTTGATACACGTGGTACGCGTTCGCGAGTTCGTTCTCGCGCGATGTTTCTGAAATGCCTTCTGGATCATCCTCATCGCGACGAAGATTCTCTGCGTACTTCACGTAGTCTTCGGGGGAGATGTCTTCATCTTTTGCGCGCGAAAAATGTCGCAGCATCGCGTGGAGAAATTTTGTGGGGTTGCCGAGCGGGCGGTAGTAGTCGAGTGCGAACCGATCGAGATTACGACGCACGAGAAGATACGCGTCCGTTTGATCGAGCAAACGAAATTCGTTTGGGATGCCGATGTCGAGTCCGCGTTCCTCGATCACCCGACGGCAAAATGCGTGGAACGTGGAGATCCACAGGTCGACGTAACCGAGTGGGAGCAGTGCATCGACGCGTTCGATCATCTCCCCCGCTGCTTTTTCGGTGAACGTGAGCGCGAGAATTTCCTCGGGTTTTGCACGGCCGGTTTCGATCAGCCACGCGATACGTTTGGAGACAACGGTTGTTTTTCCGGTGCCTGCGCCCGCAACGATAAGCAACGGTCCGCTACCGTGCGTGACCGCGGCGCGTTGTTCGGCGTTCAGCCCTTCGAGAAGTGGGCTTGATTCCTGCGCAACCTCTTTGGTTTTTTCTTTGAGTGGTGATGCGAGCATGAGAGTACTGTTCCATCAAATCCTATGCCTTTCTGTGTCTTGAGGCAACGCATACTGTTGTCATCCCGGACCGCGATCCGGGACCCAGAACGTAAAAAAAAGACCAAACGTGATATACGTTTGGCTTTACGATTCTGGATTCCGGGTCACGGCCCGGAATGACGGGGAGTTGGTTGTGTTAATCGATGATGACCGCCGCGGGGTTGTGCGGTGTGAAGCGGTCGTTGAGCCACATGTAGCTCCAGTCCCATCGCAAACGGTTGCGCAAGAAAAGGAATATGACGCCACGATCACCGTCGGGGCCGCGAAGCTCCGTGCCCATGAGGTACACAGACTTGCTTTTCCACTCCTCGGGGATGAGGTGCTTGTTCTGGAGAAGGATCTGACCGACCTTCGCGTCGAGGATCAGGTGGGTTGATTTCTTGAGCCGTTGGAGGTACTCCTCGCCATGGACAGAGGTCTCTTCTCCCATGAGGCATGTCTTGAGGGTGATCTTCGCGACGTTGACTTCGGTGAGTGCGAGGCTTGCTGCGCACTGCTGCTCCGGGCCATCAAAGCTGTTTCCATCCGCAGGCCCTCGCCAGATCGACCAGCCATCGCCGATGAACCTGACGGGATTGAATGGGGTGATCCGGTCGATTGTGATCTTGCTCGTTTGGTCCATGCTCTCTCCTGCCGTTTCTGTGGTAACCACACTTTTTCAGATTTTGACCAACACGTCAAGGGTGGCTGACAAAAAATGAGGTCGTGGCGAGCGCCAGAACCTCAGAGAAGGATTCATCTTTTTTTGTAACGTGATTTCGTTGGTAGCGGATCGTCCTGCGGGCAGTTCGACGGATTCCACAATCCGCGATGTGCAGCGCGCGCTTCGGCTTCTGCTGCGCGGAAACGGTCGCGCTGGCTGTATGTTTTGCCGTAGCTGTTCTCTCTGGCGTAGCCGTCGCGGACGAGCGACTCGTTCACCGACGTGCCGTCCGGGAGGTAGACGTAGCGGAGCAGGCGGCCGTACTTGTCGCGATTTTCGGTCGTCGCGTCGACTTCGATTCGCACGGTTTTTCTTTCGATCAGTTCGTGTGTGCGCTGCGACGCTTCTTTGCCGAAACACTCGACCGGTTTGCGTGGATCGACCGTCTCCGGCGTGTTGATCCCGATCAGTCGGATTTTTTCGGTGCCGCCAGCCGTCGCGACAACGATCGTGTCGCCGTCGACGACGCGAGTGACTTCGTACAGGTTGCTCGCCTGGCCTGGGACGACGATGCGCACACTCGCGCGGATGTAGATGATCTCGGCCACAGTGCCAAGGATCACGAGCACGATCGCTGCGATGAGCACGATCTTCAGTGTTCTCTTTGAACCGTTCATCATGAAACCTCCGTATGATTTTTGATGGTAGCGGGAGTATGGCGGCAAAATATCGCGAAGTCAACATGATCATCTGTCTGTCCCTTTGGTGCCTGGCACTTTAGGGACAGGCAAATGGAATTGAAGAAGCGCCACCCGTGAAGGATGGCGCTTCGATGAAGCGATGTTCACGCCGCCGATCGGCAGCGGCAGTGGTGGTGGATGTGTGGGATCAGCTGGGTGTCGCGGAACGGCCGTGTCGCGGGGTTCGGCAGCATGATCACCTGTGCGATCGCTGCTCTCGAATCCTCGGGGTGTTGACGCATCGCGCAGTACGCCCAGGTAGCGATGTAGCGCGGCATGTTCAGGAGGTCCTTCTTCCTGACGCAGAGCTCGTAGGTTTCGAAGATCTTGACGCCCAGCCCCGTAGCGAGCAGGGAGCAGGGGTTGAGCAACCATAGAGAGCAGTCGGTGGGAAGATCGAGCTTGTAGAGGAAGAAACAACCGCTCAAACTTCCCAAGGCGAGGACTGCAGTGGTGCCACCAACAGAAGAGACAAAATTAGATTTCAACTTAATGAAGAAATGAAACGTCGCTGGAATGACGAAGCACACGATGGTAGCTGCTGCCACGAGACAGAGGTAGGTATGCACGACATCACTCCTTTGGTTGTTGGGTTGAAATGGACGGTGACTCTTGCTGGGAGGAGCATAGCTTATTATCGTCTTTTTGTCAATAATATTTGACTTTAAAAAAGCCCCGCTTTTTGAGGAAAGCGGGGTTATGCGTCGGTGGGCTCGAGCGGTTTGAGGGGGAGCCTATGGTTGTGGAAGTACTGTTTAATTTGGGAGTTTGAGAGCAGGAGGATGCGAATCCCCCGCTGTTCCTGGAGTAGTCGCACGTTTTCAAGCGCTCTTGGGGAGAAATCACCGTTCCTCGTTTTACCCTTTGCTTCGATGCCGTGGATCAGCACCGGACGATTGCGACCGTGCCAGATGTACGCCTTGCGATCGAACACGAAGTCCGGAACGAACCGTCGCGACTCGCTCTCGGGCGTGAACAGTCCGAACGGTACGTTCTGTGTAAACGGGACGCTGAATTCGCTGAGAAGCTGCGCGAGCTGCGCTTCGCCTTTGGTGCAGTAGTGATACCCCGCGAAAACGTACTGTTTCGCTTTGCACTGCGCACCGACATCGACGCTTTCAAAATGCACACCCTCCCAGTTCGCAGGGTCGGTGAATTGTCGCATCACTACCTCGGCGGTTTCTGCGGGAAAAGAACGCGTTGCTCGGAGCGTGACATCGCTGGCGCGTTGTGTCAACGGATAACCTATTCCGACATTTTTCATTGTCATTCCGGGCCCTCTTTATATTGTCATTCCGACCCCGGACCGGGATCCGGGGCGGAATCCAGAACGTAAAAAAAAGACCGAACGAAAATCGTTTGGCTTGACGGTTCTGGATTCCGGGTCACGGCCCGGAATGACAAAAAGAGGAGGCTGGGATGACAAGATAGAGAGGCTGGAATGACAGAAGAGGGGCCGGAATTCAGAAAAAATAAAAAAGCCAAACGTGATTACGTTTGGCTTTACGATTCTGGATTCCGGGTCACGGCACGTCGGTCGCGACCGACGTGCCACGGCCCGGAATGACAAGAGAAAGAGAGGTCGATCAGTGGTGATGCGTGGTTGGCTCGACACCAGTGACGTCGTGACCATGACACCGGATGATGCCGGTTTCGAATCTGATTTTGGGAAATTTCTCCCTCAGCAGTTTTGCCGCATTTCCGAGATCGCTCGTGAGACCGACGCACTGCGCGTGGTCGTCGGCGAACGCTGCGTTGCCGCCGTACTTGCCGCAGTCGGTGTGTGACAAAACGATCACGCGCTCCAATCCAGCGTTTGCGAAGCGCGAGAGTTGCGAGAGGACCATGTTTGCGCGCGCGCCGGTGTGCCCGAGCTCCTTGCCTGCGCCAGCGGTAGACATCAGCGCAAAACGTTCGACAGCGAACGCGCCCTGCATCATGCTCCGGAAACCGTTCGCGCCGTGTAGCCGCCAGTCCATGCAAGTGAGCACCAGTGGTTCGTGGAGTTCGAGGTTGCGTGGTCGTTCGAGTGTGGTCTCGCGGATGTGCATGTTCCTGATCGCTGGGCACGCCTGCGTGATCCGCCGTCGGATTTGCGCGGCGCAGCCGGTCGACATCGACGCGATCAGCAGGCTCTCCACGTGATGGAGGCTCACTGCGGTCATCACATCGTTTGCGAGGATCTGGATGTGATCGTTACTCTTCAGAAGTTCTCTGAGACTCGGCACGGCGAGCAGGTCGTAGTGCGCGTCGTAGTTGAACGATCTTGTGAGCGCGCTTGTGATCATGTCGTCGTGATGGATGGTCGCGGCCGACTCCGTGACGACGGTCATCGAACACCCGTCTGCGATTTTTGTGACCGCAGCGTGTTTGCTTCGCGCGATCTTTCTCAGCTCCGTCGTACTTTTCATTCGTCCTCCTTGTGTGGGCGTTTCTTCGCTGGGTTGTAACGATCTCAGCGAATCAGGAGAATATCTTTTTATACTATTTTTGTCAATTTTCTGTCATTTTTTCTGTCATTCCGACCCCTCCTTTCTGTCATTCCGACCCCCCTTTTTTTTGTCATTCCGGGCCGTGACCCGGAATCCAGAAAAATTAAAAAGGCCAAACGATTTCCGTTCGGCTTTTTTTACGTTTCTGGGTCCTGAATCAAGTTCAGGATGACAACGATGCTACACCCTTCGTCGTTCGCGATGTTTGCGCGCGACTTTTGTTCTTGCGAGTTCGCGTTCAAGTGTCGCGAACGCTCCTGCAGAAGCGACATCGTTCGCGTGTCGTTTTTCGGTGAGCAGCTGCTCCGCGCGCGCACGCGCTTCCTCTACTTTTTGCAGATCCAATTCTTCGGCGCGTTCTGCGGTATCTGCGAGCACGATCAGTTTGTTTCCCGGTTGTAGCTCGATAAATCCACCAGAGACCGCGATGTACTCTTCGTGTGATCCGTCGTACACCGTGAGCATCCCTGGTCGGAGGTTTGTGACGAGCGGAATGTGATCCGGGAGCACGGTGATCTCTCCTTCGGATGTAGGAATCGTCACGCCAGAAATTTCGCGTCGGAGTACGACACGTTCCGGTGTAGTAAGTTCGAAGTGAATGGTGTGCATTTACGACGCGGTTACTTCTTCAATACCACCTTTCATATAGAAAGCCTGTTCCGGTTTGTCGTCGTGTTTTCCTTCCAGAATTTCTTTGAAACTGCGGATGGTGTCTTTGAGCGGCACGTAGCGACCTTTCGCACCGGTAAACACTTCTGCGACGAAGAACGGTTGCGACAAAAATTTTTGTATTTTGCGTGCACGGCTCACTGTGAGTCGATCTTCTTCAGAAAGTTCTTCCATACCAAGAATCGCGATGATGTCTTGAAGATCCTTGTAGCGCTGGAGCACGCGCTGCACGCCTCGCGCGATGTCGTAGTGCTCTTGGCCGACGATGTTCGGATCGAGAATGGTCGATGCAGAATCGAGCGGATCGACCGCGGGGTAGATGCCGAGTTCTGAAAGTGGACGCGACAACACCACTGTGGAGTCGAGGTGACCGAACGTGGTCGCTGGCGCAGGGTCGGTGAGGTCGTCCGCAGGGACGTACACCGCTTGCACCGAGGTGATCGAGCCATCTTTGGTTGAAGTGATACGTTCTTGGAGCGCACCCATTTCGGTTGCGAGTGTCGGTTGATAACCGACCGCAGATGGAATACGACCCAAGAGCGCCGACACCTCTGCGCCCGCTTGCGTAAATCTGAAAATGTTATCGACGAACAGCAACACATCTTTGTGTTCTTCGTCGCGGAAATATTCTGCCATCGCAAGCCCAGTGAGCGCGACACGTGCGCGTGCGCCAGGAGGTTCGTTCATCTGTCCGAATACGAGCGTGGTTTTTTCGAGTACGCCAGACTCTTTCATTTCATGATACAAGTCGTTGCCTTCACGTGTGCGTTCGCCGACACCGGCGAACACCGAGAAACCACCGTGCTCTTGCGCGATGTTGCGGATCAGTTCTTGCACCACGACCGTTTTACCGACGCCCGCGCCACCGAACAGACCGACCTTTCCACCTTTCATGAACGGACAGATCAAGTCGATCACTTTGATGCCGGTTTCAAACACCTCTGCTTTTGTGGATTGGTCTTTGAACGCCGGCGCGGGTCGGTGGATCGGATACATTTTTTTTGTTACTGGTGCGGGCATACCGTCGATCGGTGCGCCGGTCACGCCGAACATGCGACCGAGCGTCGCTTCTCCCACCGGCACACTGATCGGCGCGCCAGTATCGATCACGGGCATGCCGCGATGCAAACCATCGGTCGATGACATCGCAACGGCGCGCACCGTTTTTCCGCCGAGGTGTTGCTGCACCTCAAGGACAAGTGTCCCCTCCTCTTGCTGGACAGTAAGAGAATGCAAAATCGCCGGCAACACCTCATCGAACCGTACATCGACGACCGGTCCGATCACCTGACTAATTTTTCCTGTGTTCTGCGTTTTCATATTTTGTGCGTTATTTTTCAAGCGCGGCTTTGCCGGAGCTGATCTCTGCGATTTCGCGAGTGATGCCGGCTTGGCGTGCTTGGTTGTAGGTGAGCGTGAGATCGTCGATCATGTCGCTCGCCGCGTCGGTCGCAGATCGCATCGCCATCATTCGCGCAGAATGTTCTGAGGCCGTTGATTCGAGCAACGCTTGGTAGATCTGCGCTTCGACCAATCGGGGGAGCATTGCATCGAGCACTGCTTGCGGCGATGGTTCGAACAGGAATTCTGTTGCGCCTCCAGAAAGTGTCTCCGCAGGCGACTGTTCTTTCAACTGCTCTATATCTCCAAATCCTGCGATGCTCGTGAGAGGAAGGAGCTGGCGCACCGTCGGTATTTGCGTGAGCGCCGAGCGAAAGTCGGTGAACGCGAGCCATACTTCGTCGTAGCGACCAGCGGTGAAGTCATTCACTGCAAGATCGGCGATCGGTCGTATGTCATATATTTTTGGTACGTTGCCGAGATCAGCGAACGCGCCGACGATCGATGCGCCGCGGCGTCGCAAACCGTCTTGTCCTTTTTTGCCGACCGCAACGACATCGATATTTTTTTCCGCCAAAGTTTGTTTGCCAGAAAACGCCGTGAACTTTCGGAGCAACTGACTGTTGAATCCGCCACACAATCCGCGATCCGAACTGAGTAGAATCACCAGTGTTTTTTTTGCGCTCTGTTCATGCGCGCGGAGGAGCGGATGCTGCGTCGGATCGGTTACTTTTGCGAGTTCGCAAAGCGCGCGCCACGCAGCTTCTGCATACGGGCGCGTCGCAAGCACCGATGACACCGCCTTGCGCATCTTCGCCGCGGAGACGAGCTCCATAGCCTTGGTGATTTTGCGCGTACCGGTGACAGATTTTATTCGGCGGCGAATCAGCCGCGGCGGAAGCGCCATACGTTATGCAGCAAAAGTCTTTTTACATTCAGTGATCGCATCGACAAGCTTCGCCTCCGTCGCTTCATCGATGTTGCCGCTTTTCTCGATGGCGTCATACACATCTTTACGTGCGGTCGTGAGATATTTTTGGAACGCAAGTTCCCACTCGCCCATTTTTTCCACCGGCACATCGTCGAGATGGCCGCGAGTGAGCGCGAAAAGCACCGATGTTTGCGCCGCGACGGAAAGAGGCGCGTACTGCAACTGTTTGAGCAGTTCCACTGCACGTTTGCCACGCTCAAGTTGTTTTCGTGTCCCTTCGTCAAGATCGGTTGCGAATTGCGCGAACGCTTCGAGCTCGCGATACTGCGCAAGATCGAGACGCAATTTTCCCGCGACTTTTTTCATCGCTTTGGTCTGCGCTTTCGAACCGACGCGCGACACCGACAAACCGACGTTTAGCGCAGGGCGGATACCTTTATAAAAGAGATCGGTTTCAAGATAGATCTGTCCGTCAGTGATCGAAATCACGTTCGTCGGAATGTACGCGGACACGTCACCAGACTGTGTTTCAATAATAGGAAGCGCAGTGATCGATCCGCCACCGAAGTTGCTGTGCATTTTTGCTGCGCGTTCGAGCAAGCGGGAGTGGAGATAGAACACGTCGCCAGGGTACGCTTCGCGGCCCGGTGGTCGACGAAGGATGAGCGAAATTTCGCGGTACGCCCACGCGTGCTTCGACAAGTCGTCGTACACCACGAGCGCGTCTTTTCCTTTTGCCATGAAATATTCGGCGATCGCCGTGCCTGCGTATGGCGCGATGTACGAAAGCGATGCGGGATCAGACGCGCCTGCAACGACGATGATCGTGTGATCCATCGCGCCCGCGGCTTCGAGTCTCGAAACGATCTGCGCGACTTTTGATTCTTTTTGACCGATCGCAACGTAAATACACACGACATCTTGACCTTTTTGGTTGATGATCGCGTCGATTGCGATTGCGGTTTTTCCAGTTTGACGATCGCCGATGATCAGTTCGCGTTGACCGCGACCGATAGGAATCATTGCGTCGATCGCTTTGATGCCGGTCTGGAGCGGTGTGTCGACCGACTCACGAGCGATAACGCCTGGCGCAACTTTTTCGACCGGCATGTCGGTGCCACCGGTGAGGTCACCTTTACCATCGATCGCGCGACCGAGCGGATCGACCACGCGGCCGATCATTTTTTCTGAAACCGGAATCGACAACACGCGGCCGGTCGATTTCACAGTGTCCCCTTCTTTAATGTGGCCGTAGTCACCGAGAATCATCGCACCAACGGAACGTTCTTCGAGGTTGAGCGCCACACCAAAAGTACCCCCAGGAAATTCGAGCATCTCTGCAGAAAGACAATCGGTCAGTCCATCCATGCGCGCAACACCGTCTGCGAGTTCGATGACAGTGCCGGTTTTTTCGAGACGCGCACCGAGATCGAGTCCCTCGATCTGTTTTTTCAGTGATTCGATGATCAGTTCTTTTGAAGCCATAAGATTCTTTTGAAGAAGGTCTCTTGTTTATTTGCCGCGCCGGAGCGCTTCTTTGAGTTTGTTGATCTGTCCTCGCACCGTTGCGTCGATCACACTGTCCATGCGTTTTATCTTCACTCCACCGATCAGTTCGGGAGAAATCTTCTGTACTGTTTCTGTTTCTTTTGGATCTGCACCGATCGCTTCTAGTAGTGCAGCAATCGTTGCGGTGCTGAGCGGTGTCGCGCTTTCGAACGTGACTCGTCGGTCTGCATCGGCATCTGCTATCGCGTCCGGAAGTTCGGCGAGTATTTGGGGGAGCAAACGGATCGCACCGTGGTTGCGGAGCATTTTTTGTAGCCGCTCAGCAGCCGCAATAATTTCTGCTTTTGGTTTCTCTCGCGTGGCGAGGTAATATGCGCGCGCGTAATTTTTTGGTGTGACAGCCATACAACCTACGCGATATCTTTCAGCGCATCTTTGATCAATTTTTTGTCGGCTGCGGCGTCAAGTTTTTCACGCAGCACTTTTTCTGCGACCGCAGTCACGAGATCCGCTGCTTCTGCACGCACCGATGCCATGAGCGTTTGTTTTTCTGCTGCCAGTCGTTCTTTTCCTTGCGTGACGATCCGTTCTACTTCAGTTTTTGTGCGAGCGGTTGCTGCAACGCGCTCTGTTTCAGCGTTTACTGCCGCTTCTTCAACGATCTGTTTCGCGTCTGCACGCGCAGCGAGAACGATCCTGTCACGTTCTTCGTCTGCACTGCGACGAAGCGCTGCGGCATCGGTTGCATCTTTTAATCCTTGCTCGATTTTTTTCGAACGTTCGTCCATCACTTTGAGAAGTGGCGTGTACACCCACTTCCACATCACAAAGAGCACCACACCAAAGTTTAGGAGTTGCGCGAGGAAAAGTTTTCCATCGACACCGAGCGATCCGAGTGCACCCGCAATGCCGGCGGCTTGTTTTGTTTCTTCAATCATACGAAGTTTAAAAGGTGTAGAGGTTAAAAGGTTTAAAGATAAACAGTATCTTTAAACCTTTAGACCTTTACCTCTGTACTTACAGAGTAAATACGACGACGAGCGAGTAAATTGCGATCGCTTCTGCGAACGCTGCACCGAGAAGCATCGGAACGAACAGTTTTCCCGACGATTCAGGATTCCTGCCGATCGCTTCCATCGCTTTTGAGACGATCATACCGATCGCAATCGCCGGGGTCATACCGCCGATCGCCATGGTGAGACCTTTGGTGAATACTTTCACCGCCTCTGGGTTGGCCATAAGGCCGGTCGGATCCGCCATAATAATGTGTGCCGCGTGTCAGTCGGTGGAGGACCACCACTACTGACAGTCGCGTGCAGTGAGGAATGAGATTCGACGTCCCTCCGGAGGACGGCCGCCGAATCATCTTCCTTACCCTGTCGCGTGGACAGCGTCGCTGTGTCCGATCGCCTGCTCTGCATGCTCGCTCCCGTGCGGTTTTTCGGTTGCGAGTGTGAGATACACAAGCGTCAACATCGAAAACACGAGCGCCTGTACAATGCCAACGATCAACTCCATAAACATGAACGGCGTAGGCATCAGCCACGCCATGAGCGATGAGAGCACGTGCAATAATACTTCGCCCGCGAAGATGTTCCCGAAAAGACGAAGTGAAAGAGAAATCATCTTTGCTGCTTCGGAGATCAATTCGATGAATCCCACTCCGAGCTCGATCAGTGCGGTGAAGAGTCCCATCGCCGCCGCGCCGGACGGTTTTTTGATGATCGCAAAAAGTGCGCGGGCGATCCCTTCGATCTGTATAAATTTTCCCCAGTGTTTCAAGACACCGAGCGTCATAATGCCGAAGATATGCGAGATCACCACCGAAGAGATGCCGAGCGCGAGCGTCATATTGAGATCGCTCATCGCCGGACGGATCAGTGGGATCAATTCTTTTTCTCCGTGCACTAGTCCCCAAATGCCGATCGTGCTCACACCAGGAAGAAGTCCCATCCAGTTCGACACCAGGATCAGCGGAAATAGCGTACCAACGATAGGAAGAAATTTTCGTGAACGCGCGCGATCATGCGTCACTTGGTCCATGAAGTTGAGTGCGTATTCAGTGAACGCTTCGAATGCGTTTTGTATTCCACGCGGCACTTCGCGTCGGTTGCGTGACAACAAAAAGGCAAACACAAGAAACAAAGCAACAACGATCCACGCAGTGACGAGTGCGTTGGTCACCGGAAGGGTACCGATCGTGGTTAATTTTTCTGCTGCAACAGGAACAGACATACCTTTCAAGAAACCTCAATTTTTTGGACGCTTTTCTATATCTTCAAATTCTCTCCCGAATTCTTGTGCGCGTTGCCACACGAGTGCTGCAGAGAACGCTGCAGCGAGCACGAATCCTGCGATCAGGAAACGTGGAGCGGTACTGTAACGCGCATCGAGCCATTTTCCCGCAAGTGCGAGCACTACCACCGGTGCGGCAATCGCGATACCGAAGCTTCCTGCAATGCGCAGGGCGAGCATGATGTAGGCACGGTCGGTTGCAGAGACCTTGCGATCGGGTGGCGTCGGTACGTCCATATATATAAAGTAGGAACTGTCCGATTTTACGTTTATACAGCGATAAGGTCAAGCATGTTCCAAAAAAGGACCTTGGAGTATCGGTCCTTTTTTGGAACATCGATCATATCACGGTAATTTCATCATGTTTTCGTATTTGCGCATCACGCGGATCTTTTCCAGGAGCGCTTCGAGATTACGAATCAGCATCTGTTGGTTTCCTGCGAATTCTTTTTCAAGCGCTACGGCGATTTTTTGTCGTAAATTTTGTTCCTGTGCGTCTGTGTGGAATCCCCCGAGCGCATCGTTCACGAGTGCAGTGAGCGAACGATGTATCGTTGCATCAGGATGCACTGGATCGAGACGTGCGATCAGCGTACCGTCGTTAAGCAAGGTGAAGTTTCGTCTATCGAGCGACGGGTGGGCATCAAAAAAGTCGCGTTCATTTTGTGTGCGCTCGATACCGTCCAGCAGCGTTTCTGATCGCTCCCCGATCATCCCTCGTTCAATCTCCAAGAGCAGCCGTGCTGCGTCGCGTGGCGCGTCTTTGCCGAATTTTTTTACGAGCTGTTCTTTAAACGCTTCATTGTCGATCTGCATACTCAGCGTTTTTTGAAATGCAGCAAGATCTTCGGTTTGTTCTGCACGAGCACGCAGTGCAAGATACGTTTTTCCGAATTTTTTTTCTAATTCTTCCGCAGTCGGTTCGGTGGTTCGTTGCTCCTCGACGACAGGCGGTTTTTCAGAAGCTGCGACAGGTATTTCTGGCGCACTTACCGGCGCATCATCTGCCGCATCAGGTTTCTCATCGGGTGTCTTCAAGACCACCTTGTTAATAATCGCCTCGCGTTTTTCTTGTAACGATTTTCCGTACCATTCTTTGTATTCCTTTTGTGTAAAATAGTCTTTGGGATGATCGATCACCAGTTGCAAAATGTGCTCTGGTACTTCTCCATCATCCGATTGTCGCTCGTCTACGTCAGGAAGAAAATATTTCCATCGAGGTTTGATACTCTTCGGATCAACCTTCCCTTTTCTCTTCGCATCCCAACCGTCAAAAAATAATTTCAGCCCCTCATCTCCTGATGCATCGAGTTCGTTGCGAATCGTTTCGCAGGTATTTAAGTATGCATCTCCGAGTACCGAAGAATCGCCTCGTTCCAGTTCTTTCGCGAGATCGTCTGGAATGTCGATCGCGGTTTTTATCTCGACATGTTCTGTGTCATTTGTTTGCCCGATTCTTTTTTCGTAGGTTTCAGAGACATGCCAATGTCCTCCCGCATCTTTTTTAAAACCATAACACACGAATTTTCGTGCAGGAGTTTTTCGTTCGGATTCCGGTGGTGGTGATGATTCTGGTGATGCGGATTCTTCCAAGACCGGCGCATCGGGTGGCGCACCGTAGTCATTTTCTGTCATCCATGCGTGCAGCATCGCTCGCGATGCGTCATCGAGCGCGAGATATTCGGGATCGGTCCAGATCGCAGAGAGATCTGGTTCTAGTGCGATCTCCCGAGCCATCTCCACGTTCGAGGTGATCACTGCCTTGAGGTCGTCGAGCGTTGTCGGTGTTTCGGCCGTCTCTGTCTCTGCAATTTTCGGAGCGACTGTTCCAGAGAGAACGTCGCTCTTGAAATAGCCTTTTTCTACCGCCCACTCGAGTACCGTTTTGCGGTCTTCAGGTGAGAGATCGAGGTAGTTCGGATCCTGCAGAATTTCTCCGGGATTAAGAGTCTGATCTATGGCGAGATAGTCCTCTGCGAGTGTTGCGATAAGTTCTCGGAGGGGGCCGGTCTGATCTGATAGATGAAATTCGCGTCGGGATTCAGATGATTCCTTTGACATAGATAACAGATATACATCGCATATAACGTCCGCAAAGTACCATTTTTGAGGAGAAGGGTCAATAAAATTGATGTCAGAAACACTTGACAAATAAAGGTAATTATGGTATACATTCTGCACGACAACGAGCGACTCGCTTTGGGATGGTCCCGAGTGAGTCAACTGCCCATATGGGCCGCAACTGCAGGGCTTTTCTGCCCTAAACGAAGGAGAGGACATCATGTCCAACGACACCGACACGAACACGACCGCGGACGAGGGCAAGGCGGAGACGCCGAACCCGAACCCCGTGCCGTGCGCAGCGACCACGCTCGTGAACGTCAGCGCCCTCGGCCTGATCTGCGCGACGTGCAAGGATCCCATCACGGAGCTCCCGCAGGTCCCGAAGATCGACCCCGACAAGCCGGCGCTCGACCGCTGGTGCGTCCCCTGCTTCGCGAAGCGTCGCGAGGCGAGGAAGGCGGCGAAGACGAACAACCCGAGGAACACGAACGACGGCCGCCCCAACGGCGCGCCGACCACGATGAACCTCCGCTTCGCCACCGTCGAGGAGAAGGGTGGTGCGAAGACGACCTTCGCGCCGATCGTCACCGCGAAAGGCTCCATCCGGGGCTACGTCGGCGACGACTGGTTCCACCCGGTCGACGGCGTGATGTACGTCCTCGAGGCGTACCTCCTCCGCGACAAGAACGGCTCGTACTACGAGCTGTACCCCGCGGCGCCGGAGCTGCTCACGGAGGCGGAGTACCACGAACCCCCGGCGTTCACCCCGATGGCGACGCTCACCTTCACCATGACGCCCGGCAAGGACGGTTCCTCGCCGAAGCTCATGGCCCGCCACAACGGCTGGGTGGTGTTCCTCGCACGTGGGGTGGAGGCGCCCAAGGTGGACCGCCCGACGCGGTGCATGTTGGAGCGACTGGACAGGAGGAACTTCCTCCTCGCCTACCCGATCCCCGCGGACGAGCAGGCGATCATCGCATCCCTCCGAAAGCCGACGGGGAAGAAGATCCCCATCGGACAGACGGAGGTGGTCGTCAGGTCGGTCGCCGCGAAGGCGGGCGTCACGGTGCCCACCTCGGAGCGTGATCTCACGGATCCCGCCGAGAGGAAGATCGACATCTACCAGATGCTCACCCTCCAGGGCGAGCGCGTCGTCCTGAACGGCGACTCCACCGCGGAGGCGATCACGGCGGCGTTCGACAAGAAGTCCAGCCGCGTCGACCCGGCGAAGAAGAGCGGGAAGTTGCCACTCCTCTTCGCGAAGAACGGCGCGTTCTACTTCGCAGCGCTCTGCGAGGCGAAGACGAAGGCGCTCGCGATCGCGGCGGCGAAGCACAGCAGCTCGACGGAGAGCGAGGTCGTCGAGGATGCGGTGGACTCGAACGTCGAGCCCACCGAGACCGAGGCGGACGCGACGACGGAAGCCGCGGGTGACACCACGGCGACCGGCGGCGACGAAGGCAACGCGGCCGACATCGCGCTGACCATCGTGATGCTCAACCTCCGGAAGGACCACGGCGCGACCCCCGAGGAGATCCAG
>JAHFIV010000070.1 GCA_023246225.1 bacterium | reverse complement strand
TGCTTTGCGAGTCTTGAGGTGCTTCGTCGTCACGTTGACGCCTTCAACCACGACCTTCCCTTTCTCGGGGAACACCTGGATCACCTTGCCGGTTTTGCTGCGGTCTTTTCCCGCGAGCACTTTTACATTGTCGCCTTTTTTGATGCGCATATGTGTGGCGTTAGACGACCTCAGGGGCCAAAGAGATAATCTTCGCAAACCCAAGGTTGCGAAGTTCTCGTGCGATCGGACCGAAAATACGAGTGCCTTTTGGATCTTTCGACTTTTTATCGATGATCACCGCGGCGTTCTCATCAAAACGGATGTACGAACCGTCTTTGCGGCGCGTCTCCTTGCGCGTGCGAACGATCACCGCGTGCACAACTTCACTCTTTTTGACTGCGCTGTGCGGCACAGCGACTTTTACGACAGCAGTGACAATGTCGCCGATATGCGCGTGTCGCTTCTGATAACCGCCATGAAGACGGATCACTTGAAGTTTTTTGGCGCCGCTGTTGTCAGCGACTTCAACCATTGATCGATGCTGCAACATATTACTTTGCCTGAGCGGCGGCTTTACCGACCACGCGCCACCGCTTCATGCGGGAGAGCGGACGGGTCTCAACAAAACGCACGACATCACCGACCTTGTGTTCCCCTTTTTCGTCATGCACGTGAAACCTGCGAGACTGTTTGAACTGCTTGCCGTATTTCGCATTCATTTTCATTTTGTCGATCCGAACAACGATAGTTTTCGCCATCTTGTCAGACACAACGACGCCCTGAAACACCTTCTGCTTGATTGTTGTTTTATTCTGCATAGGGGTTCAGTTACACTTTTTCTGGGTTCCGGCTCGGAGGCCGGAATGACAATGACCTACGGAGGGTGAGGATGCGAGCGATCGCTTTACGCGCATCATGAACGTCACGCACGTCGGAAAGCTGACGCGACGCAATCTTGAAACGCATGTCGCGGACTTTATCGCGAAGCTCGGCGAGCAAGCGATCGAGTTCACGGTCTGTTTTTTCACGCAATTCTTTCATCTTCATATGCGTGCGATTACATCTGATTCTTCCGAACGAAGCGACACTTCATCGGAAGTTTATATGCGGCGAGCTCGAGCGCTTCTTTTGCGGTCGCCTCGTTCACGCCGTCCATCTCAAACACCACAGTACCCGGACGCACGATCGCAACATAGTGATCGACCGCGCCCTTTCCGCCTCCCATGACGCTTTCGTTGCCGTGGTTGGTGATCGGCTTATCAGGAAAAATGCGAATCCAAATCTTGCCACCACGCTTGATGAAACGAGTCATCGCGCGACGAGCAGCTTCGATCTGGCGCGAGGTGATCCACGCACTCCCGATCGCTTTGAGACCGTAGCTTCCGAAGCTCACGTCGAGTTTCGTTGTGGCCACGCGCGTGCGCGCGGTCGAACGACCACGTTGCATTTTGCGATATTTGACTTTGGCAGGAAGTAACATATTCGTGCAGTTAGGCGCGTGGACGCGCAGGTGCGCGGCGAGCTGGTGCAGGACGCGTTGGTGCAGCAGGTGCAGCAGGTGTTGCAGGCGTCGCAGTGTGTTGCACAGCCTTGTTCATCTGCTCTTCAAAAATTTCACCGCGATAAATCCAGACCTTCACACCGATCGTACCAAAAAGTGTACGCGCAAAATCTGAACAATAGTTGATGTCCGCACGAAGATTCTGCAGCGGCACACTTCCCCACGACAATTTTTCTTCGCGCGCGATCTCTGCACCGTTCAAACGACCTTTCACGAGCAGCTTCACTCCTTTTGCGCCTGCTTTTTGCACGCGCTCAAGGTGCTGCTTCAAAACGCGGCGAAACGGCATGCGACGCTCGATCTCCGCGATCATCGATTGCGCGACAATCGCCGCAGAGAGCGATGGATTCGACACTTCAACCACGTTCAAATTCAAATTGAATTTCTCTTTCTTATTCTTTACGAGCAAATCACGAAGTTCTTTTTTCAAATCTTCAATGCCGGTGCCGCCGCGACCGATAATAAAACCTGGCTTCGCAGAAAAAATCGTGACCGTGAGTGCGCGGTGCGTGCGCTCAACTTCGATACGATCAACCGAAGACTCCTTCAGCTTCTTGCGAAGGTAGGTTTTGATATTCGTATCCTCGCGGAGCAACTTCGCGTAGTCGCGTTTGTTCGCAAACCACTTCGACTCCCAGGAGTAGATGATCCCCGTGCGGAAAATTTTCGGATGCACTTTCTGTCCCATAGGAGTTTACTTAGTCTTTTTCACCGCTGCTTTTTTCTTTGGAGCAACTTTTTTTGCTTTCGTTTCTGCGGCTGCTTCTCCTTTTTTTCCACCGGAGGCGGAGACGAGTGCAGCTGCAACACCCTTTTGCGCCGCGGGTCCTGAGCGCTCATCAAGCCACACAGTGATGTGTGACGATCGCTTTTTGATCCCACCCGCACGACCGAACGCGCGTGGTCGGAAACGCTTGAGAACCGGACCGCCATCAACGGTGATCTTCTTTATATAGAGAACCTCTGGAGCGATCTTGAAATTGTGTGCGGCATTTGCTTCTGCTGACTCGATAAGCTTCAGCACCGGACGGGCAGCAGCCTTGGTAAAAAACCGAAGCTGCGCTTTTGCCGGAGCCACATCCATACCGCGAACCAGATCAGCAACAAGTCTGACTTTTCTCGGCGACATGTGGATGAATTTTGCTTTTGCGATGACTTCCATAGGAGTGCAGCGTTATTTCTTCGGCGCAGCAGCAGGAGCTTGCGCAGCTTTTGCTGCAGCGGTCTCTGCTTCAGCCTTCTTGATCTCCATCTCTTTCTGCATCTTTCCGCCGTGCCGAGTAAATTTGCGCGTCGGGGAAAATTCGCCGAGCTTGTGCCCGACCATATTCTCAACGACAACCACAGGCACGTGCATCCTCCCGTTGTGCACACCAAAAGTGAACCCAACCATTTCAGGAGTGATACTCGCTGCGCGTGACCATGTTTTAATAACGGTCTTGTCGCCCGCGCGGAGCTTCGAGATCTTCTTCATCAATTTTGGATCGATGACCGGTCCTTTTTTGAGGCTTCGTGACATAGGCGTTTACTTACGGCGCTTGACGATCATTTTCCAAGACGACTTTTTCTTATCTCGAGTTTTCACACCGAGCGCGTGCTTCCCCCACTTTGTCTTCGGATATTTGAGACCGATCGGATGCTTTCCTTCACCACCTCCGTGCGGGTGATCGACCGGGTTCATCGCCTTACCGCGCACCTCTGGCTTGCGCCCGCGATGTCGTGTACGACCGGCCTTACCCCAACGAACGAGACGATGGTCTGAGTTACCGACCACACCGACGGTCGCCATGCAATT
>JAHFIV010000033.1 GCA_023246225.1 bacterium | reverse complement strand
CCGAGACCGCGCAGACTTCCAAACGGTGACAGTGCGCCCGGTTGGATCCCGAGTTTCTTCATCACTTTTTCTGGCGCCATCTGCAATTTCTTCGCCTTGAGCAACTTCTGCAATTTCTTGAACTCAAGATAATACGATGCGGGCAATACCACCACGTAGTATCGATCCTCTTTTTTCTTCAGTGTCGGAACCTCCGCCTTCACGAGCAACGTCTTCGCGATCGAATCGAGCTTTGTGCCGAGTGTCTGCGCAAGATCGTACGCGGTATACACTTTCTTATGTTTCACCACTTCAAACTGCACATTTTTCTTGCCGAGATGAACGGTGATCTTTTTCGATGCGGACATAAAAACGAAAATAGTAACAACTTTTTTACTGTACCAAAATTCCGCTTATCCTGCACGTTTTTTAACGGTCTTCACTTATAATAAAAATTCCGCTCAGTTGAGCGGAATTTTTAGCTTTATTCGATCAAATATCTGTCGTGATGTGCGCCTCCATGAGCATACTTTTTGGGACCTCGGACGGTGCGCCCATGAGCGGGTCGCGTGCGTCGCCGGTTTTTGGAAACGCGATCACCTCACGAATGTTCGGCTGATCACAGAGCAGTGCAACAAACCGATCGAGACCGAAAGCGATCCCGCCGTGCGGCGGCGCGCCATACTCGAACGCTTCAAGCATGTGACCAAACTGGCGAGTGATATCTTCATCAGAAAAACCCATCACCTCAAACACACGATGCAACGCTTCGGGCTGATGATTGCGAATGGAACCTCCTCCGACCTCATAACCGTTCAAGACGATGTCATATTGTGACGTCAGGATCTCGCCGATGTTTGATTTATCCATGAGCCAGGCGTGATGCTCGGGCATCGCACGAGAAAACGGATTGTGCGTGAACGTCCATCCCCCATCCGGACTCTTTTCAAAGAATGGAAAATCGAGCACCCAACAAAATGCGAGAAGATTCGAATCGTTTTTATCTTCGCGGATGTCCGGACGATCGGTGCCATACTTTTCCATCGCTTCTTTATAAGAAATGCGCGGAAACGGTACCTGCTGAATCCGTTTTTCTGGCGTCGTTTTTTTGACGATCTCGATCACCATCTGTTCCATGAGCGAAACGACGTCTTCGCGTTCGACGAACGACATCTCAAGATCGACCTGCGTGAACTCTGGCTGACGATCACCGCGCTGATCTTCATCACGGAAGCAGCGCGCGATCTGAAAATATCGCTCAAGACCTCCGACCATGAGGAGTTGCTTGAACTGCTGCGGAGACTGTGGAAGAACGTAAAATTTTCCTGGATGCACACGCGACGGAACGATAAATTCACGCGCGCCTTCTGGTGTACCTTTCACAAGATCCGGTGTTTCGATCTCAAGAAATCCGTTGCGACGAAGAAACTCGCGAAAGGCGTTCGTGATCGCATCGCGCTGTTTAATGTTGCGTTGCATGCGCTCGGTGCGAAGATCGAGGTAACGATACTTCATGCGCAACTCTTCGTTCACGCCGATCGTATCCTTGTCGACTTCGAACGGTGGCGTCTTCGCCTCGTTTAAAATTTCGATTGAGGCCGCAACCATTTCGATCGAACCGGTGACAAGTTTGGGATTGCGAAGTTTTTCTGGACGTTCATTCACGGTGCCGGTGATGCGCACGACGAACTCTGGCCGCAGAACGCGCGCCTGCTCGAGCAGTTCTTTATTTGAAGGGAGGAATACTACTTGAAGAAGACCGCTCCGATCACGAAGATCGATAAAGGTAATTTTACCCATGTCGCGACGGGCGTGCACCCAACCGGACACAACGACTTCTTGCCCGATTTTTTCTACGATGTCAGAGATGAGTTCGCGTTTCATAATAAGAGGATGCGGTGCCTGGCACCTCGCAGGTGCCTGGCTATTTAAAGGAGCGGTGCCTGGCACCTCGCAGGTGCCTGGCTCCGCCTCTATGGTTGGAGTCGGTTCAGAAGTCGCGGAAAAGGGATCGTCTCGCGCACATGCTCGAGACCGCAGATCCACGCGACGGTGCGCTCGAGGCCGATGCCGAATCCGGAGTGCGGAACCGAGCCATAGCGTCGAAGATCAAGATACCATTCAAACGCGCTCTTTGGCAGGCCGTGCTCAGCGATTCGCTTTTCGAGGAGCGCGAGATCGTCGATGCGCTGCGAACCGCCAATGATCTCTCCGTAGCCTTCCGGCGCAAGGAGGTCGGCGTTCAGTACGCGATCCGGTTCGTCGGGATCGGGCTTCATATAAAACGCTTTGATCACGACTGGATAGTGATGCACGAAAATCGGCTTGTCGTATTTTTTCGTAAGGATCGTTTCGTCGTCCGCGCCGAGATCGTCTCCTTCTTTGATGTCTGACCCCATCGCCTGCAGTTCTTTGATCGCATCGCGATGATGCATACGGATGAATCCACCCTCGGCCACTTTTTCGAGCGCGATGGTATCACGACCGAGCAAAGCAAGATCAGCCGCGCACTCACGCAGCACGCGCTTCACCGTGTGTACGATAAGGTCCTCTTGCAGCTGAAGGTTCTCCAACCAATCCATGTACGACGCCTCAGCTTCGAGCATCCAAAATTCAGTGAGATGACGACGAGTTTTTGATTTCTCAGAACGGAACGTCGGTCCGAAGCAATATGTTTTTCCAAGTGCGGCCGATGTCGCTTCTTGATACAGCTGACCGGACTGTGAAAGATACGCTTTATCATCAAAATATTTCACTTCAAACAAATCGGTCGTGCCCTCGACGGCGTTCGGCGTAAAAATCGGTGAGTCGGCGAGAACGAACCCGCGAAGTTTCATGAATTCACGAAAGGCAAATTCGATTTCATCACGCACACGAAGGATCGATTCTTGTCGCGACGAACGGATCCAGAGATGACGCTGATCCATGAGAAAATCAACGCCGTGTTCTTTTTTTCCGATCGGATATTCTTGAGCGATTGCGACAGGAGCGACGCTATTAGTTTGAATCTCGACCGCGCCAGGCGTGCGCGTGTCCTCTTTCACGATGCCACGCACGATCACTGATGATTCGATCGTGAGCGACTTCGCTGCGTCCCAAACCTCCGGCGCGACGTCGTTCTTTACGACAACAGCCTGAAGACGCCCACTCCCATCGCGGAGCTGCAAAAAAGCGATCGCACCCGACGACCGGATGTTATGCGTCCAACCGCGGATTTCAACCTCCTGTCCGAGGTATTTTTTAGCGTCTTTGATGGCGATGATGACCATAAATACCGCATAATCTTGCCAAATAAGCGAGAAATATGCAATAAAAAATTCCCCCGAGCTTCTTCGGGGGAATTTAGTCTCAGTGCAGCAAAAGAATACCCTAAAATGTAAAGGAAGATAAAATGTGCGTAAGATCAGCCAAATAGATCTGATTACTATAGGAGGTCATTAACTTATATTCATATTCGCTGAGATCCTTGCCCATCTGCACCACCATAATGGTGGTTCCATCTTTAGAACTAAACGCCTCAGTTGGGTAAATTTTTCCATTGATTTTCTGAGAACTTGATCCAACTGATCGCGCGTCGAAACTATCGAAATCTGGCGCGGGGTATTGAAATTCCGCTTGACCATCGGGAGACCTCACCACGATGCTATCAGCCCCTGGATTCGTTAAATTCCAGCCGCAAGGATATTCAAATTGTATATCTCGGTGCTGGTTATTAAGAACCCTCACGATTTTATAAACAGCAAAACATTTTTTTGAATCGACCACGGATTTTGATTTGAGAACGCTGATTTCATTTTGAAGTGACGAAATCTTATTCGTAGAGAAGGCATATGCTAAACCACTCACAAGAAATGCTGTCACAACCGCGCCCGCAACTACTTTGTTGGTGCAAGAAAAATTTTTCATAGACTTATCATTAATATAAATAAGTATACCAGACGGGAAAGCTTTTAAGAAATTGAATCCGTCCGCCGCCATCCTCTCTTGTCATCCCGGGCTTGATCCGGGACCCAGAACGTAAAAAAATACCAAACGTACCTCCGTTTGATCTTTTCTGGGTCCCGGGTCGCGGCCCGTGATGACAGGAGAAAAAAGGGTGGAATGACAAAGTATGAAAACAAAATGGGCCGCAGAGGGCCCGAGAGAGTGACGTTAACGCGTCCACTTAATGCGATAATCCCCGAGACCGTTCTCAAGGATGCGAATATGTGTACCTGTCGGAAACGGAATACTCGGGCGACCTTCGACGACATAGGTGCGCCCGTCGGTGAAATAAATCGCTGCAGTTCTCATAGTTACCTTCTCGTCGTGGTGAACCATCGATCCGACACGTTTGGTGTAATCGTACTCCCCATAGACGATGTAGCTAAACTCACCCTCCCTCACCGTCTTCCAGTCATCCTTGCGGTGTTGCACTGTGCAGTAGAGGGGGATCATGATCATCGCGAAACAACCCCAAAAAACAACGGCAGATAAATGATCACGCATCGAACACCTCTTTTTCTAAAAACCAAAAATAAACTTACTACAATGATTGTAGAAAATCAAGCCTCCCTCAAGAAACCGCTTTCAAATAGTTGAGTGCATGAAACCGACCTTCGAGATGGGTGGTGAGGAGGAGATCGGTGAGAAAAATAATTTCACGACAGGCGGAGTGTGGGATGCGGAGTGATGCAGACGAGGCGATCGGTTCGGTGCGGAAATACCGCATCGCTTTGATCGCTTCCGCGCTCACCTCTCCCGAGAACTGGTCGCGGCAATTGTTGCATTCGACCCCACCGAGCATGAAATTGATGCTGTTTCCTTCAGGGACGAGTTGCGTGCGACACCTTACGCACTCACGCAGTTCGAGCGCGAATCCGAGAAGATCCAAGAGACGCGCGGCCGCAGCATCGAACGCGAGTCCGCGACTCCCCTGTTCGGGTTCTGGCGCGCTGTCGATCGCATGAAGAAATTCTTCGATCAATAAAAAAACACGATCGTCGGGCAACTCACGCTTGACGAGCGCATCGACCGCGTGCAAAAAAACTTGCGAAAGCGCAGTTTTTGAAAGGGACGTGATCACCGATCGGTACGGCTTCGCGAGACTCGCGCCTGCGAGCCGATCGATCACCCTCCCTTTTGCGATCATCAGATCGACAACGCCGAACAGCGCAAGGTGCGGAGACATTTTACTCTTCCCTCGCCGCGAACCTTTCGCCAGCACAACGATTTTGCCGTGCGTTTCGGTATAAATAATGTAGTGGCGGTCGGCGTCACGAAGTGTGCGCGTACGCAGGACGACGCCACGATCACGATAGGTTGGCATGAGGAAACAGTCGCGTGAGATAAGACTCGAGAATCATCGCCGCTGCCATAGCATCTCGGTCATAAGTATTTTTCTTGCCACCCGCTTCTTGATGGAGCCGGTCGGCGAGCGCAGAGGACAGCCGCTCATCCTCGGTATCGATCGTGAGCGTTGTCGCAGCACGGAGCGCTTCGACAAAACGAGAGACCAGCTGCTCCATATCGCCAGGAACTGCGCCGCCATCGAGTCGACGCGGTACACCGACAACGATCCGTTCAGCTGACTCTGTACGTGCAGTAGCGAGCACGCCAGCGATACTCTCACCAAGATCACCGCCAGTGAGAGTACGCAAAGGAAAAGCCATCCCTGTCTCCGTATCACCGGTCGCAAGTCCGATACGTTTTGTACCGTAATCAACACCGAGAACGATCATACGTTCGTGGGAACTGGTGTCATAATCTCCATTCCCTTGTCGGTGATCGCGATCGTGACTTCGAAATGTGCGGAGAGTTTTTTGTCGGCCGTAACGATCGTCCATTCATCAGCCAAATATCGCACTTCATCGGTGCCGATGTTCACCATCGGTTCGATTGCGAGCACCATTCCCTTTTTTATACGTACCGGATCAAGTTCTGGATCAAAATAATTCGGAATGCGCGGATCTTCATGCACGTGCTTTCCGACACCGTGACCGACAAGATCTTTCACCGTTGAAAATCCGAAACGACGAACGTATTTGTCGACCGTCTTGCCGATCTCACTAATCCATGCGCCGGGTTGCGCTTTTTCAATACCGAGCAGCATCGACTGTTTCGTTACGCGAATCAATTCAAGTGACTGCTCGCTCACTTTTCCGACAGCGACGGTCACTGCCATGTCGGTGCAGAGTCCTTTGTACCGTAAACCGATGTCGAGCTTGAGCAAATCTCCGTCAGCCACAGCGCGAGAAGGCGTCGCTGGCGCGTGCACCACTTCATGATTCAATGAAATGCAGACGGTCGAGGGGAACGGTCGTACATTCGGACTGGTGCGATATCCCTTGAATGACGGCTCTCCGCCCGCAGCGCGCATCTGCTGCTCGGCGTACGCATCAAGATCACCGGTCATCACCCCAGGTTTCGCCATCGCAACGAGTTCGGTAAGAATGCGCGACAAAATCGCGCCTCCCTCGCGGATCGCTTCAATTTCTTCAGTTGTTTTAAACAAAATCATAAAAAAACTGTACGCGAAATGAACGGAAAAAGAAAGAAAACCCACACCAAATGGCGTGGGAGCTGACCTTAATGCACTGCGCGAGCGTAACGCAGTTCGATCTCTGCGTGCACCGCATCGATCCAAGCGTGGTACTCCGCGAGCGTCCCCGCGTTGTTGTAGAGGCGATTCTCCGGAACGCGTGCCATACAACGATCGACCTGTTGGCCGTCCGCAGGCTGACCGATCCCGCGATCAGTGTCGTCCATGCGGAGGAAGCTCTCGAGCTCGGCGCGATCTTCGGTCTGCCCTCGCTTCGCGATACGTTCGTAGCGAGCCATGATCGGAGCGGTGATGCCGACGAGGGTGAAAAATGGCGCGCCTGCATTCTCGACATTCGTGATCTCTTCGGGATTGCGTGCTCCGTTGATCACGAAACGCTTCCACTTATTTTTTGCCGCGAACTCAATGAGCTGCTCTGCCCAATAATTGGCGCCGTTTTGGCGCCTCCCCTCATCGCCAATACCGATGAGTTGTTCGACGGTGTAGCTCACGCCGTAGCGCTTCACCGCTTCGGCTCTGATCGGATCAGAAAATCGCACGGAAGCGTAGCCCTTCGTCATCATCTGTTTGCAGAATTCGTCCTTGCCCGCGCCCTTGTGGCCGGTCACACAGATGACAGATTTGAAATCGTACCAATTACCGATCATGTACTCCTCCTTTTATTCCAACATAGGAATAGTACGACGATACAGCGCCATAAAAGAAGATGCAAGGGAACCCCTGAGAAATATTTACACTCCAAAAACCGCTCTTATTGAGGTTTGCACTTCATCGATCATGTGCATGCCGTCAATTTCGCGAAGCACACCTTCGGCCGCGTACAACGAGATGAGCGGCTTCGTCTCCGCGTGAAAAATTTCGAGTCGACGCTTGATCGCGTCAGGTACGTCATCTTTTCTTTGCACAACGGGGCTGCCGCATTCGTCACATCGACCCGGCGTCTTGGTCGGATGATACTCGATGTGATAGTTTCGTTCGCAGGCGACGTTCGCACACACTCGGCGTCCGGAAAGGCGTTTCATCGCTTCTTCATCGGTGATATTCAAAGAAATCGCGTCGGTAATTTTACGACCGAGTTCAGACATAATACTTTCAAGCGTCTCTTCTTGCGCACGAGTGCGCGGATACCCATCAAGAATGACACCAGTTACGGTGTCTGACGCGGAAAGACGTTTTTTCAAAACCTCGGTTACGATTTCGATCGGAACGATTTCGCCACGATCGGTGTACGACGAGAGAGTGCGCCCGAGCTCGGTGTTATTCGCCACCTCAGTGCGAAGAAGTGTGCCAAGCGAGACGTGTGGAATCCCGAGTTTCCTGGCAAGTAAATCTGCCTGCGTCCCTTTCCCCGAACCTTGCGGACCGATCATGATAATATTGTGCATAAAATAGGGCCACAGCTTACGATGCCATCATTACAAAAAGAAGATGCTGCGGCAAGGACTTTGTCATTCCGACCCCGGACCGGGATCCGGGGCGGACTCCAGAAAAACAAAAAAGACCAAACGATTTCCGTTTGGCCTTTTTTACGTTCTGGGTCCCGGGCGACGTATTGTCATTCCGGATTTAATCCGGAATCCAGAAAAATTGTTTGGCTTTACGGTTCTGGATTCCGGCTCGGAGGCCGGAATGACAAAGAGGGGGGGCCGGGATGACAACACTAGAACTATAACGACTCGTATTCTCGCATGGTGAGCTGCGAGTTCACCTGATTCATCACTTCGATCACCACTGAAACGACGATGAGGAGCGAGGTTCCGCCGATCACAATCGACTTGGATCCGGTCGCTTGCTGCAGCGCGAGAGGGAGAACTGCGATCACCGCGAGAAAAAATGCGCCCGCGGGGATGATGCGATTCACCGTTCTCATGATGTACTCCGCAGTCGGCCGCCCTGGACGAATACCAGGAATGAATCCACCTTGTTTCTGAAGATTCTCCGCGACCTGATCAGGGTGAAACACCACTGCGGTGTAGAAATAGGTGAACAGGAAGACGAGCAAGAAGTAGATGATGCCGTAGTACAGCTGGTTCTGGAAGAAACTGATCATGTGCTGCGCGAACGATGCGAGCCATGCAGTTTTTGCGTGCACAAAGAATTGACCGATCATCGTTGGAAACAAAATAATTGAGATGGCGAAGATGATCGGGATCACACCCGCCATGTTCACACGCAGTGGAAGATGAGTCTCTACACCACCGAACAATTTTGCCCCACGCATGCGCTTCGCATACGTAACCGGTACGTTGCGTTGACCTTCGGTGATGAACACGACGCCAGCGACGGTCACCACCGCGATCACCGCAAACGCAACGAGGGTGATGATCTGCGACGAGTCGAACGTCACGATCGTTTGTTGTAGCGCGGTCGGCAAATTCGCAATGATGCCAGCAAAAATGATGATCGACACACCGTTCCCCACTTTGCACTCTGAAATCAATTCACCGATCCACATCAGCAAGAGCGTACCTGCGCTCATCGTAATCATGATCCCCGCATACTCAATCGGAGTGAGTGCCTTATCGATAACGCTCAGCTGCGAGGAACGGAGCAAACTGATCATCGCGTAGCTCTGCAGTATCGCGAGCGGCACAGTGAGAAGACGCGTGTACTGGTTGATGCGGCGCTGACCGCTCTCCCCGTCTTTTTGCATCTCTTCGAGGCTTGGGATGATCATGCCAAGCAGCTGAAAGATGATCGACGCGGTGATGTACGGACCGACACCGAGCGCAACGACCGAGAAGTTACGCATCGCACCACCGGAGAATGCGTTCACGAGACCGAAGATTTGGTTTTGCTGAAAAAACGCGCGGAGATTTTCTGCGTTCACGCCCGGAATAGGAATATGTGCAGCAAGGCGAAACACAATGAGCATCGCGAGCACAAACAAAATGCTGTTCCGAAGCTCAGATGTCTTCCAAATCTGACGAAGAGTGTTCATCATACCGAGATATTCTAACGTACTTCTCCGCCCACTGCCAGAATTTTCTCTTTTGCCGCTTCAGAGACTTTGCAACCGATGACAACAAATTTCTTTTTGAGCGCACCAGAGCCAAGAATTTTTACGTAAGTGCTTGAAGCCAACCCTTTCTTCAAAAGAGAGGCCGGTGTTACTTTTGCCCCATCTGCAAATGCCTTCGTAAGCATCTCAAGAGTAACGACGGAAGCCTTCGCGTGCTGACTCTTGAAGCCGCGCAACTTTGGCGTCTGCAGCATCAAGTGACGCATACCGAGCAGCTTCAAACGATTGCGGCCACCAGTTCGCGCAGTTTGGCCTTTGCCACCACGTCCTGCAGTCGTACCCTTACCGCTCGCGTTACCGCGACCAAGCCGTTTGCGTGAGCTTTTCGAACCACGCGCAGGCTTCAAATTGTTCATTGAAAGTGGAGTAGTCATACAATTGCTCCCTACGCGGCCGCCGGTGCCGCTACTTCAGACTCTGCCGGTTTCTTATTTTGCGTCGGCGAGAGCTTCAATTTCTTGAGCGCGTTGATCGTCGCTTTGGTGTTGTTGATTTTGTTGCTCGAACCGAGAATCTTCGCGCTTGCGTTCGGCACACCGGCGAGTTCAAGCACGACACGTACCGCGCCACCAGCTTTGATACCGGTACCTTTTGGTGCAGGCATCAAGATGATGCTCGCCGCAGCGAACTTCTGGTGAACCGTGAACGGAATCGTTTCGTTCCGGAACGGCACAGTAACGAGCCGTTTTTTTGCTTGCAGCGCAGCCTTTGCCACACTCTGTTGCACGTCACCACCCTTTGCAATGCCGTACCCGACACGCCCTTTGCGATCACCGATGATCACACACGCGCGGAAACGCATACGCTTACCACCTTTTGTGACACGAGTAACCCGAGCGAGCTCCAGAATTCGCTGATCGAATTCCTTCTGCTCCTCTGTCCTTGGCCGACCACGGCCGCGCATTCCGCCTTCTGGTTTTGGCATAGTGGTGCAGTTAGAATTTCAAACCGTTCTCGCGTGCGCCGTCAGCGAGAGCAGCGACGCGACCCGTATATGCGAAACCGTTGCGATCAAAAACGACTACTGAGACGCCGGCTTTTTTTCCTGCATCAGCGATCATTTTTCCCACAGCGAATGCGACAGACATTTTTGCTTTGCGTTCACCTTCGCCCTTTGCGAGTGCGGTGAGTTCTTTCTTCTCGAGCACGGTATCGCTCGCCGACGCAAGTGTTTTGCCGGTATCATCGTTGATCAGCTGTGCGTACACATGCTTGGCGCTGCGAAACACCGACAAACGCGGACGCTCCGCGGTACCGCGAACGCGCGCGCGAACACGGCGCTGTCTGCGCATTCGTGCCAATTTCTTTTTTGAGCTGCGATCATTCATAGTAGTGCGGCTTATGCAGAACCTGCCTTCGCGGCTTTGCCTGCCTTGCGGCGGATCACTTCGTCGACATATTTAATCCCCTTACCTTTGTATGGTTCAGGTTTCTTCACGCGACGAATTTGTGAAGCGATCTCCCCAACGAGTTGCTTGTCGATTCCTGTAACGGTGATCACATTTTTTTCCACAGTGATCGTGACTCCTTCTGGAATCGGGAAGTCGACCTCATGAGAAAAACCGACATCTAATTTGAGAATCTTCCCGGCGGTCGATACTTTAAAACCGATGCCGTTCACTTCGAGTTTTTTCTCGTATCCTTTTTCTACGCCGACGATCATGTTTTCGATGAGGCGACGGGTGAGACCCCAAAGCGCGCGATCTTTCACGTACTCGTGATCAGTGACATCAACGGTAAGCACACCATCAGTAATCGAAGCACTCACGCGAGGATGCATGGTGAGTGAAAGCGCACCTTTCGGACCCTTTGCACGCACAACCTTATCGTCGACAACGACGTCGACTCCTTTCGGAATTGGCAGAATTTTTTTTCCAACACGGGACATATGTGCGGCGGATTAGAACACTTCGCAAAGCACTTCTCCCCCAAGCTTGCGACGTCGCGCTTCTTTGTTCGTCATCACTCCTTGCGAAGTGGAGACGATCGCGATGCCGTTATCGGAGAGAACGCGGGGCAGAGTGTCGTACTTTGCGTACGCTCTGCGACCGGGCTTTGAGATGCGTTGAATGCTTCGAATGATCGGCTCTTTGCCGTCATATTTAAGCGCAATGTGGAGTTCGCCGAATCCGCTGCCGGTGGTTTTTTCAACCGTGCCGACGAATCCTTCCTGAGCAAGAATCTTTGCGATGGCGAATTTTAATTTGGAAAACGGAACCACCGCTTCGCCCTTGCGAACTTGCGAGGCATTCCGGATTCTTGTGAGCATGTCGGAGATTGGATCGGTAATCATAGGAGTATCATCATGAGATTACCAAGAGCCCTTTCGAATACCGGGGATCTGCCCAGCGTTCGCAAGTTCTCGGAAACAGATACGGCAGAGCTCGAAGTCGCGAATATATCCACGATTCCTCCCGCAGCGCCAGCAACGGCGGACGATGCGCGAAGAGAACTTCGGCTTCCTCTTCGATTTGGCGATTTGTCCTTCTGTAGCCATATGCGCTCGTCTTATTTCTCGTTAATCGGGAGGCCCGCGGCTCGGAGCAATGCGATGCCCTTTTCCTTTGAGCCAGCGGTCGTGACGACGGTGAGTTCAAGTCCATGTGCGTAGTCGGTGTCTTCGGGTCGAATCTCCGGGAAGGCGATGAACTCGCGGAAGCCGACCGACATGTTACCGTGTGAGTCGATTCCTTTCGGCGAAAGCCCACGGAAATCGCGCACACGTGGCAGCGTCACGTTGATCAGCTTGTCGAGGAAGTCATACATTCGTCGTCCGCGCAGTGTAACCATCATACCGACCACCTGACCTTCGCGAATCTTGAAGTTGGAGATCGATTTCTTCGCTTTGGTCTTCACCGGCTTCTGCCCAGCGATTTTACCGAGAACTTTTTCTGCATGATCGACGAACTTCGGATCTTTCAGCCCTTGCTTCAAGCCGATGTTCATGACGACCTTCGAAAATTTCGGCACAGCCATGCGGTTCGAAAACGCAAACTGCTTCATGAGCGCGGGTGCGATCTCCTTCTCGTATTTCAATTGGAGTCGTGATTTCTTTTCCATATGCGCTACTCAATAGTTTCTTTGCATTTCTTGCACGCACGAACTTTTTTGTTCTTGCCCGCAACGTCGATCATTTTCATCGTCACGCGAGTTGGCTTCGCACACTTCGGGCAAAGCAACATCACGTTCGAAACCCGCAGCGGACCAGAAAACTCGAGCTTCTGTCCTTTTTCTCCTGCCTTGCGAGTCTTGAGGTGTTTCGCCATCACGTTGACGCCTTCAACCACGACCTTCCCTTTCTCGGGGAACACCTGAATCACCTTGCCGGTCTTGCTGCGGTCTTTTCCCGCGAGCACTTTTACATTGTCGCCTTTTTTGATGCGCATATGCGTGGCGTTAGACGACCTCAGGGGCCAAAGAGATAATCTTCGC
>JAHFIV010000032.1 GCA_023246225.1 bacterium | reverse complement strand
ACGCTTTTAGGAACCGTGGTGATCCCGTACCTCACTCCTTTTTTTGCTTTGCTCGCTGTCGCTGCGTGGCTCGGACTCATCGCGCATTTTTTTGGGAAGAAAATCGGTCTCATCGCAGCGCTACTGCTCGCAGTACAGCCGGTGTGGTGGTATGAAACCGCGCGCACGCTTGCCCCAAACGTGTTCTTCGTATCGCTCGCGCTCATCGGCGCATGGTTTTTTTTCACCGAACCGATGGGACATCTGCGTGGTGGAAAAGTGCAGCGAGTCGTTGATGCGATTCTCGCCGGTATTTTTTTCGGACTTGCGCTTGCGGTGCGTATGTCAGAAGCGTATTGGTTTGTGATTGGCGGTATCGTATTGCTCGCGCGTGCGTTTCCGCGCATCCCATGGAAACGCGCGCTGGTGGTTGCGGCGTCCGCTGCTCTCACTCTCGCTCCGTTTTTGCTTCTCAATAGATCGATCTACGGTTCGTTTTTTGCAACGGGGTATGGCGCGAGTATCGACCTCCCTAGTGCGATCACTGCACACGGAAGAGGTGCGGCGCTTCTCGGTCCGTTCGCAAAATATTTTTTCCCACTCGGATTTGCACCGCGGAGTGCAGTGCGTCATTTTATGACGTACGGCGTCACATTTTTTTGGTGGTGGTCGATGCTTGTCGGTGCAGCGTGTATCGCGCTCGGTGTCACCATGCGACGAATGTATCTTGCGAAGACACGCATCGCACGGCCAGTGCTTACGTTTTGCGCGGTCGCCGTCGCTGTTGCGGTATGGCTCGTGTTGTTTTATGGAAGTTGGACTGTGCAAGACAACAGTAATCCGCTCGCGGTGACGATCGGCTCTTCCTACCTTCGCTATTGGTTGCCGATTTTTATTTTTTCAACCGTTCCTGTCGCCTGGCTTATCGCTGATGCCACAGACGTTATGACGCCACGGAAGCGAAAAATATTTTTTGGTGTGTTTGCGATTCTGTTTGTGCTGTCTTCGGCGTCGGACGTACTTTTTTCACCACAGGAAGGCTTGCTTCCATTACGGCAGACACTTTTTGCAGATGAAGCGGCAGCAAAGATTATCTTCGCGAACACCGAACCTGATGCGATTATCGTTGTCGATCGCGCTGATAAATTTTTGTTTCCGAGTCGTCGAGTGGTCGTACCGCTTCGCAGTGACGCAACGTATGCCGCCCTTCCCGCGCTCATCGATCAAGCGCCGTTGTATTATTTTGGTATCACTTTTCCTGAACCTGATCTTCGTTGGCTTCGTGAAGTGAAGCTTTCCGCGCTCGACCTCACCATCGATCCGGTTCTGCAGATCGATACGCAAACACTGTATAGATTTACACGCCATCAAAAACCATGAGCAGGAATACGCATCCATTTTTTACGTTCGTGATCACTCTGCTTGCGGCATGCGGTACTGTCGGCGTGGTTTTATTCTTATTGTTTCGCATGGTGGTGTTCACCGGTCTGCTCACCACGGCGTCCGATCTCTCTCGTCCTGCACCGTTCATCTCTGAGCCGAAACCGTCTGATCGTTTGAAAGAATATATCCAAGCAGAGCACGAGGTGACACATCAACTTATCGGTTCACCAGTCTATGTTGACCTCACCCCTCCCTCAGATTTTTCCGCGATCGACATGATCGTTCACTATACAAACGCCGGTCAGCGCGTCGTTGAACTTGGGGCGCTCTCTTCCTCACTCGATGAGCAATTTGTTTTGAAAGCCGTCGAAAATAGTTTGCTCGATGGTTTGTCATGGCCACGCGTTGCGAGCGGCGAACTCACCGTATTGCAACGCACACACAATTATACGTCGCTCGATGAATTTTTTCGAAGGCCACCAGCTCGTTCCCGTATCGCAACTTTTCATGCGAGCGCAGACGGTCTCCCTTTTCATATTCCGAACTATGCGCCGCTAGATAAAGATCGTACCGTCGCAATTTCGCTGCGCGGATCGCATCGCATGCTGACCTACGTGAAAGATGAACCGCTCAGTTTTTCATTTTCTGTGCAGGACATGAATCGCCAGGAAGGAGCGGATCCGGTGTTTGTGTCGGTATATCGCGATGGAGTTGATACGCCGATGACAAGAGTTATTTTGCAGGACGATGGAAACACGCGTGACGATCAACGGTCGTCATCGCTGCGCACGATCGCTGTTTTTGTGCCGAACCCTGAACCGGGTCTCTACAAAATCGAATTCACCACAACCGCTGATGTGTTCATTCGCACACTCACCACGCGACAAAAAAAACTTGTGTTCGAAGATCACGTGTACGCCGGTGATCATGTGGGGTATAGCGCGGAGGAGATCCCGCCACTCGTCATCTGGACCGACGGAAAACAAGTGAGCGCGCGCACCGCACACCCTGAGTCGCTCCAAACGATCGTTGTTGATAAAAAAAGCGTGCAGGTGAACCAAGTGAACACCGATTTTGTAACGCTCACTGACGGCGGATTTTTTCCTGTTACGCTTCCTAAACGGGACTTACTTTTGCTTGGCGATCGTGTGTTCGCGTTTTCTGCGGATGAGTGGTTTGATCCTTTACCCTACCCGATCGAATGGTTTACCTCGAAAGAAGATCTCGATCGTGCAGGCATCGATTACATTTTGATGGCGTATGAACCACCCGCAGTTCATGGTGCAACCAAAACCGCGATCGCGGTGTTCGATCAAAAAAAACTGGCGCGCACTAAAGATGGTGCATTTCGTTTCGTGATCGCCGCACCAGGCATTGCAGACACGCATGAAGATTTGCAAATCAAAGATGTGACGTTCACGATGCGTCGATCGTCGATTTCTTTGCAGAATTTTTGGCAGGAGGTGTCTGCGCTTTTTACCAAACGTGCAGAACCGGTCGTTCAAGTGATTTCCAACGGTACATCGTACGGTGAGTCGTTGCCGTGATATAGTTTTAGGGAACCTCTGGAAAACTATGTTCCTACATAGCTTTTATGAAACTCGCAACGGTGCGTACATATGTATCTGAGATAGGGCGACTTGCATACGGATCGGTGTGCATAGTGATCCTTCTGTTTGCGGGAATAGAATTTTTTTCTCCGGGTCTGATCGCTAATTTTGTTGCACCGCAAACACTTGTGGGGTGCGCAGTTATCGCGGGTGGTCTCGCGCTCATTGCAACGCCAGAATCTTCGAAGGCTGTACATCGGTCGATACTCTATGCCGTTGTGTGTGCGGCGGCCGCAATAGTTGCTTTTTCCGCATCCTGGTATTACTTTTCTTCTGTTCCCACAGCGCAAGCTCCGCTCGCCTACGCTTTCGGAGCGGTCGTTGCGTTATTATTCCTCGCATATGTCTGATTGTCTCTTTTGCCAAATTATTCAAGGAGAAATTCCCGCCTTTAAAGTGTACGAAAATGACGCGGTCATCGCTTTTTTGGATATTCAGCCAGTGAATGCAGGGCACACACTCGTGGTACCGAAAGCGCATTATGAAAATTGCGCACAAACTCCCGATGATGCGATGGCTGCAGTGATCTCTGCGGCGAAAGAGGTCGCCGTTGCTGCGCTCAGAGCGACGGGGGCGACGGCGTACAATATAGGCATCAATTGTGGTGCGGCTGCGGGGCAGGTGATCATGCATACGCATGTGCATGTGATGCCGCGTTTTGAAGGTGACGGTTTGGTACATTGGCCAAAGCGCGAAGTGACCAAAGAAGAGATGGGAATAATCGCGCAAAAAATGAGAGACAACGTATGAACACTATTCTTGTAACCGGCGGTGCCGGGTTTATCGGTTCAGGTTTCATTCGGTACATGCTTTCCGCGCATGAGGATATTCGCATTGTGAATTTTGATGCGCTGACCTATGCGGGGAATCTTGAAAATCTTCGCGCGATCGAAGCTGATCCGCGGTATCGTTTTGTGCGCGGCGACATTTGTGATGCCGCAGCGGTGACCGAAGCGCTTTGTGCGCACGAACGTGCTCGGTACGCAAACGGTACTCGAAGCGTGCCGTCACGCAGGAAACATCCGATTTCATCACATCTCCACCGACGAAGTGTTCGGTGATCTCGGACTCGACGAGCCGCGTGTGTGGGCAGAGCAAGAACCAAAAAAACCGCGCACGCCGTACAGCTCCTCGAAGGCCGCATCAGACCATATCGTGATGGCGTATTACCACACGTTTGGACTACCGGTGACGATCAGTAATTGTTGCAATAATTATGGGCCGTATCAGTTTCCTGAAAAACTGATCCCGTTATTTTCGACGAATGCAGTGGAAGACAAGCCGCTCCCGCTTTTCAAGAGCAGCAAGAATCGTCGCGAATGGATTCACACCGATGATCACAGTGCAGCGGTCGATCTCATTCTTGAGAAGGGGAGGCTCGGCGAGGCGTACAACATCGGCACTGGTGTGGAGAAATCTGTTGAAGAAGTGACGGATGCGATTCTTGTGGCGCTCGATAAGCCACAAACACTCAAAACATATGTCGCAGATCGACCGGGGCACGATCGTCGTTACGCGCTCGACTCCACAAAACTTCGCACTGAACTTGGCTGGTCGCCGCGCGTTTCTTTTGATGATGGCATAGCGGAGACGATCCGGTGGTACCGCGACAATCCGGCGTGGTGGCAGCGCGTGAAGTCAGGGGAGTATCAAAAATATTACGACCAGTATTATCGTGAGATGCTCGGAGCGAAAGTATGAACATTATCAAAACAGGAATTCACGGACTCATCGTTATCGAACCGCAAGTGTTCGCTGATGAGCGCGGGCATTTTTTTGAGGCGCACAGCGCGGAAAAGTTTGCTGCGTTTGGGATTGAACATGGCGTGGTGCAGATCAACCAGAGTTCCTCAAAGAAGGGCGTGCTTCGTGGACTGCATTTTCAAGCACCGCCACATGCGCAAACCAAACTCGTTCGCTGCACGCGCGGCCGTCTTTATGATGTTGCGGTGGACATCCGCCGCGGATCGCCGACGTTTGGGAAATGGTTCGGTGTCGAACTCACCGATGAAAATAAAAAGATGCTGTATGTGCCGTTCGGTTTTGCCCACGGATTTTATTCGCTCACCGATGGATGTGAGTTGATGTATTTGGTTGGTGGAAATGGGTATGCGAAAGGTGCAGAGGGTGGCGTGCGGTTTGACGATCCTGCGATTCAGATCGAATGGCCTTTGGATGGCGATGCGCTCGTGAACGAACGCGACCGCACGTTTCCGTTGATTTCAGAAGAAACAACGCCGTTTCTCTACGAATCAGTGAAGGTGTTGGAGAAAGTATGAAAGTAGTTATTTTTGGCGCAGGAGGAAATCTTGGAAAAGATTTGGTGCGCGCTTTTTCTGATGCGAATCACAACGTTGTCGGTTATGATCGTGATTCGCTCGATGCAACCGATGCGAATGCGGTGCGCGACTGCATCGGTGATGGTCGTTTCGATGTCGTGGTGAACGCTGTTGCGTGGAACAACGTTGATGCGGCGGAAGATCCGGCGAATCGTGACGCGGTTTGGCGACTGAACGTCACCGTTCCTCAGACAATGGCCGAAGCGGCGAAAGATTCGGGCGCGATGTTTGTGCACTATTCCACCGATTATGTTTTTGCAGGCACGAAACCGGAAGGCTACACCGAGGATGATGCGCCGAATCCGGTCTCTGTGTACGGGCAGAGCAAAAGCGACGGCGATCGCGCTGTCGTTGCCGTCGATGGGCGTTCGTACATTTGTCGCACGAGTAAATTATTTGGCGCGCCGGGATCATCGTCGAACGCGAAACCGAGTTTTGTGAATGTGATGGTCCGTCTCGCAAGAACAAAACCAGAGCTCGGTATCGTTGACGAAGAAGTCGGCTCGCCGACGTACACGCGTGATCTCGCGGAAGCGACGGTACGTCTCACGAGCGGCGCCTATGCGCCGGGTGTGTATCATGTAGTAAATGAAGGTCCACCGGTGACTTGGTACGGATTTGCGGAAGAATTTTTTGGTCTGTTGAATATTTCTACACCGCGGAAACCGGTCACTAGTGCAGCGTTTCCAAAACCTGCAAAACGGCCAAAGTTTGCGCCGCTTATCAATACGAAATTTCCGAAGCTTCGTTCGCGTGAAGACGCGTTACGAGCTTATTTTGCAGAGGCGCTTGAGAAATTATAGCATTTCATCTACACTCGCCTCCCATGGGTTCAAAGGAGGCGATGAATGGCGATCGACGCAGTTCTTTGTGATCTCGGTAATGTCGCGGTTTTTTTCGACAACGAAAAGACTGTGCGTGCGTTCGCGGGTATTTCTGGAAAATCCGAAGACGCAGTTCGTGACATCGTGTTTCGCAGTGGGGTTGGACTTTTTCATCGTTACGAATCGGGTGACGTCAGTTCGGAGGAGTTCCGACGAAGCATCTGCGCGCGGCTCGGACTCACGAAAAGGGAGATACCGAGAAACGAAACGCTTTTCGAAGCATGGACCGATGTGTTCACTCCGAACGAGCCGGTGTTCGCACGACTGCGTACGTTGTGGAGTCGTGGCGCGGTGATCACTGCGGTCTCGAACATCGACGAGATGCGGCATCAAAAACTTGAGCGTCTCGGACATCTCGCGGTGTTTGACTACGTGGTGATGTCATGGATCGAACAGATCCGTAAACCTTCGGAAGAGCTGATGGTTCGCGCACTCGATCGTTCGGGTGCGCAGGCGGAGCGAACGATATTCATCGACGACCTTGCAGAGAATCTCGCCCCTGCAGCGAAGCTCGGCATTCGCACGCATCAGTACGTCACCATAAAAGCGCTTGATATGTTTCTCGCGTCTTGTGCGTGATGTGCCACAGCTGCGCGTTGTCATTCCGCCCCCCCTTTTTTTCTTGTCATTCTGAACTTGATTCAGGACCCAGAACGTAAAAAAAGACCAAACGAATTTTGTTTGGTCCTTTTAATTTTTTTGGATTCCGACTTCTTTCTTTGTCATTCCGGCCTCCGAGCCGGAATCCAGAATTGTAAAAGCCAAACGTAATTACGTTTGGCTTTTTTTTACGTTCTGGATTCCGGGTCAAGCCCGGAATGACAAAAAAAGAGGGGCCGGAATGACAGAAAAAAGGTGGTTGGAATGACAGAGGGGAAGTCGGAATGACAAACGGCTTGACGATACCTGTCGCATCTGCCACCTTGTGCGCACCGTAGACATCGCATGGTGTGGTGTGTGCGGACGTAACGTTCGATGTCGCGTGGTGCAAGCGCTGCGCGACAAGATATGTCATTCGTAATTGACATATCAAGGAGTGACAATGGACACGACAACCAAGCCCCCGACCGGCGCGATGCGCCTGCTCTACACGAAGGATCACCACGCCGTCTCGGCCGTGGTCAAAGACAAGCCGCTCGTCGGCTGGAAGCCAACCTCGCTCGGTGATGGTGGCATCTTCAACCCCGGCGGTTGGGCGCTGCTGCGCGTGATCACGCAGAAGATCGCGAACGGTGCGACGCTCGACGCCTACGACCAGGCGATCATGATCGAGAACGCCGGTGCGATCGTCGTCTGTCAGTCCGGCGACAAGGTCGGCCTCGTGCAGAACTTCCGGTTCGTCGCCGAGCGGCTGATGAACGCTGGCAAGGACTACGTGAAGAGGCTCAACGACGAGAAGCGCTGGCCGGAGCTGCTCAGCACGCTCGGTCGCTGGCAGTGGGAGCTCCCGCGCGGCATGTCGCCGGTGGGCAACGAGACCGACCTCGAGAAGTTCGTGCTCGCGGCAGCGAAGGCGGAAGCGCTCGAGGAGGCGGGCTACGCCATCGACGGCGCGCGCATCTGCGGCAAGTGCAATCCCAACTCCACGTTCTTCGCGCACAGCCAGTACGTCGTGTGCGGTCGCGTGGTCGCGGTCACGCGCAACGCCCCGGAGATCACCGAGATCCTCGGTGCCACGAGGCTGTTCGGTGCCGAGGAGATCCGGCGGCTCGTGAACGAGGGAGAGATTCAAGACGGAATCACCTTCGCCGCGCTCGCGCTCGCAGGGTTCAACTTCTAGTTCGTGTCCGGCCGATCCTGCGGGGTCGGCTCTTTTTTACAAAAAATCTACGAAGCCTGGCACTTTTTGACCATTTGGTGCCAGGCACCAAATGCCACTTTTGTGCCAGGCACCAGAAAAAAAGATAAAAAAGAGCCGCGGTGCAGTTCGTGGCGATAGAAGGCTGATTGACACAATGGAGTCGCGGTGCCAGGCTTATTTCTGCCAATGAAAGAGAGATTCTGGATAGGCTCTAAGGAGGATACGATGGTGCAGTGGCACGACAAACAGAACGTTACGCTCACCGTGCAAGTAAAAAAGTTGGTGAACGACGCGCGTCGGTTGCTCGTCGCGCTCACCGACGGTCACGAGATCGTTCGGCAGGGCGACGCGTTCGGCGACACGGCGCGCGACACAGAGACCAAGGCCGATCTTTTTCTTGGAAGATTTCTCCAGCAGGGTCTCGCAGCGATGCCGTGCGTCGGTCGTGTGACAGTCGAGGGGATGCCGGAGCTGATCGGCACGGGAGGTCCGCTCTGGGCGTGCGTCGATCCGCTCGATGGATCGCTCAACTACCGGATGCGTTGCGGCGCAATCGGTCTGCCGCACGCGATCTGCGTCACCATCTTCGACCGCGTACACAGCGCAGTGTTCGATGACGTCGTCGTCGCTGTCGTCGCAGATCTGCGTTCGAATGACATGTGGTGGTCGTGCAGGTTTTTCGACGAACGTACATCGTTTCTGAACGGTCGTCCGATCACCGCGTCTTCTGCCGCACCACTCGACCTCGGATCGCAGATCGTGATCGGTGAGATGTACTATCCTGAGAATCGCGAACGTCTCGTGCGCGCGTTTGCAGGGACACGTGGATGGTTGCGCAGCTGCGGTTCGGCTGCGTACGAAATGGCGCTCGTGGCGTCGGGCACCGCGGTCGCTTTCATCTCTGATCGTCAGAAAAATCATGAACTCGGTGCGGGATACGCGCTCGCCGTCGGCGCGAAGGGCATCGCGCGAGATTTCGACGGCAACGTTCTCCATACCCGTCCGTATCACTTCAACGGTCAGACCCCTGTCGTACTTTCAGCGAATCAACAGATCGCTGATCAGATCGCTGAGCGACTTCGGCGTGGCTGAGAAGTGGAGGAATTGAGGAGGTTCCATTGATCCGTCTGCGGGCGGATCAATTTTTATAGACCGTTGACACCCAGATACATTTACGCTCCACGCTCTGATAGGCTAAAAGGTGTTATGAAAGCGCTCATTACGGCAGGTGGACGCGCCACAAGGCTCCGTCCGATCACGTGGACAATCAACAAACACCTCATCCCGCTTGCGAACAAGCCGATGATTTTTTATGCGATCGAAAAGATCGCTGCGGTAGGGATCACCGAGATCGCGATCAGTGTGAATCCAGGAGACACGGAGATTCAAAAATTTGTCGGTGATGGATCACGTTGGAAGGTGAAGATCACGTACATCGAACAGACCGGTGGTCCGCTCGGCATCGCGCACGTCGTGAACAACGCAAGGTCGTTCATCGGCGATGAGCCATTTATTTTTTATTTGGGTGACAACATCGTTCTCGGCACCCTCAATCGTTTCGTTGAAAAATTTCAACGTGAAAAATTGAATTGTGTTCTCGCGCTTTCAAAAGTAAAAGATCCGCAGCGATTCGGTGTTCCTGAATTGCGCGATGGCAAGGTCGTGCGTGTTGATGAGAAGCCGTCTGTTCCAAAAAGTGATTACGCGGTCACGGGGATCTATGTGTACGATAAAAATTTTTTTGAAGCGTTCACCCACATCACGCCATCAGAACGCGGTGAATATGAAATTTCCGACATTCACACTTGGTTGATTGAAAACGGATACGCCGTCGGGTACGAAGAGATCACCGGTTGGTGGAAAGATACCGGAAAGCCGGAGGATCTTTTGGAGGGCAATCAATTGTTGCTCACCGAGATGAATCCGGCGGAGATGGTCGTGGAAGGTGAGGTTGCGACGAGTGCGGTCATCCACGGGCGAGTAAAAATTGGCAAGGGGACGAAAATCGGCGAGCGATGCTTAGTCCGCGGACCGGTGGTGATCGGGGAGAATTGTATCATCGAGAATAGTTATATCGGTCCGTACACTGCGATCGGTGACAACGTTGAAATTTACAATACTGAAGTTGAACATTCGGTGATTTTCGATTACGTCGATATTAATTGTTCGAAGCGCATCGTTGATAGCATGATCGGTCAGAACGCGACGGTGCTCTCTGCGCATGCGACACTGCCGCTCGGCAATCGATTGATCGTGGGAGATAATGCGGTGGTGGAACTGTAGGTTTCTTTTTGTCATCCCGGACCGCGATCCGGGACCCAGTCATTACATTGTCATTCCGGGCCGTGGCACGTCGGTCGCGACCGACGTGCCGTGACCCGGAATCCAGAACGTAAAAAAGACTAAACGATCTCCGTTTGGTCTTTTTAATTTTTCTGGATTCCGCCCCGGATCAGGTCCGGGGCCGGAATGACAAGAGGAGGGGCCCGGAATGACAGAGGTGGCGATGGTTCTAGTATTCCTTTTCGTAAAGCCCGCGTGCGTTGCCGACCGCACCAACAAAACGTAGAACGCCGTCTGTTGCATCGAGTGCAAAACCGCCCAGTTCAGTGAATTTCACCAGCGTCACGACGTTTCGTGTATCGCGATCATCTAAGTCCGTCGCAATGATACTGTTCGTTGTTGCATAGAACACCGCAAGCCCGCTCGGATGCCATGTGCAACCGGTGATCGGCGTGCCGAGACGCGCGACAAGTACATGAGTGCCTGCGAGAATATCCACCGCGGTGATTTCAAAATCGTTCCATGCGAGCAAGCGAGGTGTTTTTGATTTTGCAAGCCACGCGGCGTGCGTCGCAGGGAGTGTATCAACGAGTGTGCCATCGTTCGGTGAAACGACAAATAATTTTTGTTTTGCGGCATCGAGAATGAGGAGATACGGACCAGCGGCGTCGAGAAAATGATAGCGACCCGCAGGAAAAATTGTGAGTGGCTTTACCGCGGAAAGGTCACCGGGCGTGTGTCGTTCCAGCGCAGTGCCATTTTTTGATGGTCGAAGAACGAACAGTGTGTTGTCGCGCAGCGCTGCATCTTGAATATTTCCGCCGACGCCTGTCGCGATCACTTTTCCATCAACGGTGTTCATAAGAAACACGCCACCGACAGCGTTCACAACGATTTGTGATCCGTCGTTCGACCACGCTGCGTCGAGATGCGCGCCTGGGAACGAACTTTGTAACGCTCGTGGTGTCTGCGTGGTGTCAGATGCGCTGTACAGAAGCAGCACCGGTTTCCCATCTTTTCCATGTGCAGACAGCAGCAAGTGTGTATTGTCGGGAGACCACTGTAGTGTCGCGTCTGTATACATGGTGCTGCTATATCGAGCGAGCAGCACCGGTGCAGATTTTCCTGCATCGAGCACGGACAATTCTTTCCATGCGTTGTCCTCATGGATAAGCGCCTCGTGACGTCCGTCGGGACTAAACACTGCCATCGAAGTTTTTCCATCGAGCACCAAACGCGGAAGAGAATTCGAAAGCAGCAACGCGTCGGTTACAAAAGTTGTTTCACTGCTGCGCACCTCGACCGTTTTTTCCCACGAAAAATATCCTTGCTTTTCAAAACGGATACGATAGTCCTCAGGGAGAATACGTGTGAACGATGTAGGCGTCGCAACTTTTTGTGGAACGTCGTTCAGTACGATATGCGCACCGGTCGGCGAAGAATCGGTTACAAGAATTCCTGTTTTTTCTACCTGGTGTTTTTTGATGTCGTAGCGGTAACCGGCGGTATAGAAGAGCACTAGCGGCACAGATACCAAGAATCCGACGATGAAAACGGTCATCAGGAATAGCCTCGTTTTTCTGCTCATAGGGAGGTTGCCAATCAGGCCGCTCCATGCGATCATAATTGGGATATCTTCATAAGTATGCCACAATCCAGCGCTGAAGCCAGTAGTAGAAAAGAAGCCATGCCTGCAGCAACCCGGTTCATTATTCGTGGCGGACGTCCGCTCGACGGTGAAATTCGTGTTGGGGGAATGAAGAATGCGACGACGCCGATTCTCGCGGCGACACTGCTCGTGCGCGAGCCGTGCATTATTAAAAATGTTCCGCGGTTGTCTGATGTCGAAAGGATGTTCGACATCCTCCGCTCGCTCGGTGCAACGGTTGAATGGACTGCGGACCACGAGGTGACGATCGACACCTCTCGTGCAGACATCCATTCACTCGATGCGAAGGCGGTGAAGAGCATGCGCTCTTCGATTTTGCTGATGGGACCACTGCTCGCGCGATTTCACGAAGTAGAAATTCCTGAACCAGGTGGATGCAATCTCGGCAACCGTCCGATCGACGATCATCTTTCGGTTCTCAAGTCGCTCGGTGCAGAGGTGACGCGCATCGGCGCGAACTATCGTCTCACCACTACAGGATTGCGCGGCGGCGATGCGATGCCGGTATTTTCGGTGACTGCGACAGAGAACGCTATCATGGCAGCGGTGCTCGCCGAGGGGCGTACAACGATTCACGTTGCGGCGATGGAACCGCACGTACAGGATCTTTGCGATTTTCTCGTCGCTGCAGGTGCGCGCATTCAAGGAATCGGCACACACACACTCACGATCGATGGTGTGGCGCGATTGCACTCTGCAACACATACAGTGATTCCCGATCAGATCGAAGCCGCGACGTTCGCAGTGGTCGGCGCACTCACCAAAGGCACGCTGCGCATCGTCGGCGCAGATCCGCATCATCTCGATATGGTGCTTCTCGTCATGGGTCGCGCGGGTGTGCGCTACGAGATGAGTGATGGCGTACTCACGATGCTCAAACCCGCGTCGCTTTCTGCATTCAAACTGCAAACATTGCCGTATCCGGGATTTCCCACCGATGCGCAGGCGCCGTTCGGACTGATGGCGACGCAGTGCGTCGGTGCGAGCATGATCCATGATCCGCTTTTCGATGGTCGGTTCGGCTACATCGGTGAGTTGCAGAAAATGGGAGCGAACGCGACGATCTGTGATCCGCATCGCGTATTGATTTCTGGACCAACGCCACTGTACGGTACGGAAATTCGCGGCCTGGATCTGCGCGCTGGTGCAACGTTGATCGTTGCGGGGCTTGTCGCGCAAGGAGAGACAGTCATTCACGGCGCGGAGGTTGTCGATCGTGGATACGAAGCACTCGAGCAGCG
>JAHFIV010000069.1 GCA_023246225.1 bacterium | reverse complement strand
ATAAGGAATCTCAAAAACTACCGGTCGCAGTCCGGCACAGTAGTGATAGCGGAGAGAATAAGCGGTTACCGCTGCCGCAAAAACAAGAAAAAAATCGATAGGGACGAGGAGGGCTGCAAAAGCAAGTTCACTCTTTTTCATAGCTCTCTTATAATAAGGGGAAAGTGTGTTGCAGGCAACCCTTTTTTGGGAGAGGTCCTCTGAGGTAAGTTGACAATCTCCATGGTTGCGCTATACTCTCTCGCGTTCCCTTCGGGGAACTTCCAAGGTACATCGGGTGACCGCCCTCGCCTTAAAACGGGGGAGGAAAGTCCGAACATCCCTTCGATCCGGCCAGCTCAGCTGGTCGTAAGTTGGAGGAAGTGGAGAGCCGCTAACGGCGGCCGAGCATAAGGCGATTGAGATTTTTCTTGGGTACTCCTTAGGGGGTGACAAGTTAGACCTTGATCCTGAAGCTCAGGGAAAGTGCAACAGAAAATACACCGCTCGAGCCCACAAGGGTGAGGATCATGTGTTCGCGCAAGCGTTTACATGGCCGAGTAAGGTTGAAATCGTGGGGTAAGAGCCCACGCGGGGCAGCTCCGAGAGGAGCGCCGTGGAAAACCCTCTCCGATGCAAGAGCAAATTTGGTAGCTCGCAACATGACGCAAGTCAGACGAAGGTATGAGCAATCATACCTCCAGAGAGATGGTCATCGTCTCGTAGTAATACGGGATACAGAATTCGGCTTACAGATGCGCCTTGGAAAATAAAAAACGTCCGCTGTAAAAGGTGGACGTTTTTTATAAACAGAATTCGGCTTACGGCGTACCTGGTCGCCCTGCGACCAGGTTGTGAAAGTTGCGGCTAAGGCCGCCACATCTCGACGAAGGCCGCAGAATCTGCACCGCAGTGCAGGCGGCCTACAGATGCGCCTTGGAAAATAAAAAACGTCCGCTGTAAAAGGCGGACGTTTTTTATTTTGTCATTCCGACCCCCCCCTCTGTCATTCCGGCCTCCGAGCCGGAATCCAGAAAAATAAAAAGGCTAAACGGATTTTGTTTGGCCTTTTCTGGATTCCGGGTCACGGCCCGGAATGACAAAGAGAGGCGGCCGGAATGACAAGGTGATATTAGCGAACGCCGATAATTTTTCGTACCTCTTCCATTGTTTTTGATGCCACTGCGCGCGCCTTCTCGGCTCCTTGGTCGAGCATCGCCCGCACTTCCGTAGGATTTTTTGCGAGAACCTCGCGTCGTTTGCGGAATTCTGCGAAGTGCTCCCCGAGTCGTTTCGCAACGAGCGTCTTTAGTTCACCATATTTGATCGGCTGCGCAGCGGTGATACGCTCAACTTCATCGGACGCGCCGACGAGATGGAGCATGTCGAATAAGTTCCATACACCCGCATAGCCACGCCGAATCTCTTCTGGTTGTGTCACGTTCCATTCCGTAAATTTTTCCATCGTCATTTTTGGAGGGAGTACACCAGTCGTCTCCGTAACCGCGCGTTTTAATTTTGTTTCGATCACCTCTGGGCTGTCGGTGAGTGCGATATACGATTTTTCTCCGAGAGACTTCGACATTTTTTTGAGTGGATCAGTGAGCGACAAAAGTTTTGGGGCATTAGTGAGTTTCGGTTTCGTTTCAGGAAAATATTCACCGAATTTATTGTTGAAGAATCGCGCGATGTCACGTGTGAGTTCGACGTGTTGTACTTGGTCAACGCCAACGGGAACCAATTCTCCTTTATAAAGAAGAATGTCTGCGGATTGGAGCACGGGATAATCGAACAGTCCCATGTTTACATTTTTTTCTTGTCGCGACGCCTTGTCTTTGAACTGCGTCATCCGCTCGAGAAACGATATCGGTGTTACCGTGTTGAACACCCAGCAAAGTTCGGTGTGTTCTGCGACATCAGACTGCACAAAAAAAGTGCTTTTTTGCGGATCGATCCCGCAAGCGAGAAGATCGAGTGCGAGATCCATGATCTGTGCACGTTTTTCTTCAGGCTCGTAGTTTTCTGTGATCGAATGATAATCAGCGATGAAAAAATAACAATCCAGCGAAGGATCATTTTGCAAAGCGAGCCAGTTTTGCACTGCGCCGGCGTAATTGCCGATGTGCAAAGGCCCGGTTGGTTGAATTCCAGAAACGATGATCTGTTTTTTCTTCGATGGCATCATATGCGGGAAGTATAAGGAATAGATCCCCATCCGCCAAGTTCACATTTTGTCATTCCGGGCTTGACCCGGAATCCAGAATAAAAAAGACCAAACGATTTTCGTTTGGCCTTTTATTTTTTCTGGATTCCGCCCCGGATCAGGTCCGGGGCGGAATGACAAAGTGGTAGTCCGGAGTGACAATGAAGTTATACCTCGATGATCACCGGGAGCACCATCGGGCGTCGTTTTGTTGCGTTGAACAAGAACGTGCCCATGTCGTTGCGAATTTTATTTCGCAGCTGTTCGTCAAACGCTCCAGAACGTGGATCTTTGTCTTTGAGAAGTTTCTTCGCGTGCGCGCGTGCACGTTCGATCAATTCTTTATTTTCGCGCATGTAGACGAATCCGCGTGAGATGATGTCTGGCGAACCCACGAGCGCACCGGTTTTCTTTTCAACCGTCGCAATCACTACGAACACACCGTCTTCTGCGAGCGCGACGCGATCGCGGAGCACGACATCAGAGACGTCGCCCACACCGAGACCGTCGACCATCACGTATTCAGTCAAGATACGTTCTTTGGTGAGTCGTCCGCCGTTCGCGTCGAATTCCATCACCTGACCGTTATCTGCCACGAAAATATTTTGTCGTGGGATGCCCACTTCTTCACCGAGCTGCGCATGCGACTCGAGCAAGAAACGGTTGCCGTGAATCGGAATGAGAAATTTTGGTTTCGTGAGCCGCATCATCAACTTCAAATCTTCCTGCTTTGCGTGACCGCCAGCGTGCACGTCGAGGTTCTTGTAATGGAACACCTTCGCGCCTTGGCGCACGAGCGTGTCCTTCAAAGACTGCACCGTGCGTTCGTTGCCAGGGATCACTGAAGAAGAGAACACAATACCGTCACCTGGTTTGATGGTGAGGAAACGGTGCTCGCTCGAGGCGATGCGCATCAGTGCGGCATTTTTTTCACCTTGCGCGCCGGTGCACACGATCACTAATTTTTCGTCAGGGATTCGTCCGAACTCATGTTCTTCTGCGATCGTGCCCGGTTTGATGTGCATGTAGCCCATCGAATGCGCGAGCTCGACGTTATTGTTCATGCTGCGACCTTCGATCATCAATCGTCGGCCATATTTTTCGCACAGCCAGATGATCTGCTGTACGCGCGTGAGAAGCGACGAGAACGTGCCGATGATCAGGCGACCTTTGTGTCCCTGGAAAATACGCTCCATCTCTTCGCTCACCGTTTTTTCAGAGATTTGGTGACCAGGACTTTCCGCGTTCGTTGA
>JAHFIV010000001.1 GCA_023246225.1 bacterium | reverse complement strand
AACGTCGAAACGGTGTGGGGAGATCTTGAGCGTATGCACGTTATCAAACTCGCTAATGAAAGTAGCGATCTCGGTCTTCTTATCAACAATATATTTCTTTCAAAACAGAAAGAGTTGATGGTGAAAGAATCCGTGCGCATGATCAAGCGTGGCGGAAAGATGGTGTTTGTTGATTGGAAGATCGCAGGTGCAAGTTTTGGGCCAGATCCCGCAACGCGAGTGAGTATTGAAGAGATGAAAAAATTGGCGGAAGGTGCAGGGCTGACTTTTGAAAAAGAATATACGCCGGGGCCGTATCATTACGGACTCGTGTACGTGAAATAAAACCTTTGCGCGACCCCTCCTTTGTCGTTTTACACCTCCTCTTTTGTCATTCCGGCCTCCGAGCCGGAACATGTCATTCCGGCCCCCGAGCCGGAATCCAGAACGTAAAAAAAGACCAAACAAAAACTGTTTGGTTACTTTGTTACGTGGATTCCGGGTCACGGCCCGGAATGACAAGGAAAAGGACCGGGTTACGGCCCGGAATGACAACAGAAGAGAGGAATGACAGAGATGGGGCCGGAATGACAAAGTGGTTGTTCGAAATGTAATAACTTGCCTTTTTCGCGCCGCTCTTTTACCATGTGCAGATTAAAGGGTATCACTCCGTACGCTTGCTATGGGTTTTCTTCGTGGATATTCCGCCTTCCTTAATGTTCACTACTGGTTCAATCCCAACCCCGTTCCGCTTGGACCATCGCTCGTGAGTCAAATTTTGACGTTTTTTGGTTTTTTTATCGTTGCCGCTATCGCGCTTCGTATCACCGCGCATGTTTTGAGAAAAAAAGATTCGCTTCGCACAGATATTCTCAAACGTTTTGCACGTTTACTTTTTTGGACAGGCGCACTCGGTCTTCTCGCATTATTTGTGAGCTACGAACAAGTGCCTTTTTTCCAAATGCGACTGTGGTTCCTGTGCACCCTCTTTTTGTTTGTTGTGTGGCTCGGACGCGTCGCGTTATTTATTGTGCGTGACTATCCCGCGCTGCGGTTGTCTATTGAAGAGCGTCTGCAGCTTGAAAAATATCTCCCCAAGAAACGATGAACTCCAAAGATGTACTTGGACTCGCAGGAGAACGTCTCGCGGAAAAATTTCTCCGCGCATCGGGACTCAAGATCATCGCTCGACGTTTCCGCACTCGTGCCGGAGAGATCGACCTCATTGCCATGGATGGTGATGAGGTCGTTTTTGTAGAAGTGAAAACGCGACGCTCTGCGCGATTTGGTACGCCAGAAGAATCGGTCACGCGTACCAAACGTGCGCATCTTCGTGCGGTCGCTTTTGCGTATCTTTCCTCCACACACCGCCCGCGTGCGCGATTTCGTATCGATGTCGTTGCTATCGAGGTGTTCGTGAACGAGTCTCCGTGCATTACCCACATTCGGTCAGCTGTTGGCGACGAAGATTGACAAAGAACGATTTTTATGATGATGTTCGATATAGCGCTATAGGGAGTACATAATGGATGATCTCTTTCTCGTCTACGTGAAGGCCGCACTGCTCGTGGTCATCGGTGTTCTTTTGCTGATCGGTGTCACGGTGACCGGGTGGCAGGCGAAGGTTGCATTCGTGCAGCACATCGTCGCCTGGTGTCGAGGCATCCCCGCACGATTTCGTGCGTGGCGTGACCCCGAACTCAAGCGTGAGCGTGAGCGCGTCACCACAGACATCGCGCAATTTAAACGGTACACTAGACTGCTTTCGCTCCTTCAAGACGCGTATTTAGACGCGTATATCCGAGTGGTGCAGAACGACGGCGGTGGATCGCCGCCGCTTGTGAACGCGCACACGATGAGTCGCGAGACCGTCGTTGCGTACTTCATCGCGCTCTCTGATGATGACATCACCGCGCTCGCACGGGGCGTGCGTGATTTCCTGCTTCTCGGAGCGGCATCGGTCGGCGAAGTGGAAGCGTTTCTTCGCGAGGAGCGTGAGCGCCTCTCTGAGACGCCATTTCTTGCCGATACGCATCTCACGCGACTGATGTCTCGTTTCGGGTCGCGCATCGCTCGGGTGGATCTGAGAAACTGACACGACCGACGTGGCCTTGCCAAAGCGACCACTGTCATGTATACTTCGGTTAATGACTAGTTTCTGAATGAAACTGGTCTTTTTTCTGCCTTAAAATCGAAAAGGCAGCCATTTAGGAACCTCCTCAAAACTCTCTTCCGGCGAGAAACGGCTATTTTTCCCGCCCACTTCGACGCCGCGTCCTCGACGATGCTCTGCATCGTCTGTGGCGCGTCATCAAAGCGGGACAGAAAAAATATCTCGTTTCCCGCTTCGGAATATAGTTTCTCAGAGGTTCCTTAGGAGGACAATTAAATCGTAAGAACAACTTATGTCGTCACCATTACTCCAAGCGATCACACAAATTAGCGAGGAAAAAAATATTCCGGCAGAGTCGGTCATCGAAACGATCGAAGCCGCACTCGCTGCGGCATACCGAAAAGATTTCGGTACCAAAAATCAGAATTTGAAAGTCGCATTCGATCCAGAAAGTGGAGAATTTGAAGTATTTGATATTAAAACTGTTGTAGAAGATCAGGAGTTACCAACGGAACTTCTCGAGGGGAATGAACCGGAGATCGTACGCAACATGCGCGACGAACGACCTCGCCGCCAGGAAACTGGTGTCGCGGAAGGCGAGGAAGAAAAAAAGTTCAATCCAAAAACAGAGATCATGGTCACCGCAGCGCGAGAGTCGCTGAAGAAGGATGCGGAGATCGGCGAGGAGATTAAAACGAAACTTGAAGTGCCGTCTGCTTTCGGTCGCATGGCTGCGCAAACCGCCAAGCAGGTGATCATTCAAAAAATTCGTGAAGCGGAACGCAATAAATTGTTTAACGAATTCAAGGATCGCGAAAAGGAACTGATCAACGCGACCGTGCAGCGTCGTGATGGTAAGATGGTGTTGATCGATCTCGGTCGCACAACCGCCGTGCTCCCGCCAGAAGAACAGATTCCGACGGAGCGATACGCATCAGGAGATCGCGTGAAGGTTTTTGTGACCGACGTACGCATGACCACAAAAGGTCCTGAGGTTGTGGTGTCACGCGCACATCCAGAGATCGTAAAGAAATTGTTCATGTTGGAAATTCCTGAAGTGGCAGGTGGAATCGTGAACATTCATATGATCGCTCGCGAGGCAGGTTCTCGTTCTAAGGTTGCGGTGTCTTCTACGCAAGAGAACGTCGATCCGATCGGCTCGTGCATCGGTCAACGCGGCACGCGCATTCAGACGGTGATCAGCGAACTTGGCGGCGAGAAGATCGACATCATTCAGTTTGATGAAGATGCGACGCGGTTTATCACGAACGCGCTTTCGCCAGCAAAAGTGACACAGATCACTCTCGATGAAAACGCGCGAGTCGCGGACGTCATGGTGCCGGAAGATCAACTATCGCTCGCGATCGGTAAGGGTGGACAGAACGTTCGTCTTGCATCGCGTTTGACCGGATGGCGGATCAATATTCGCGAAGCGAACGCTCCTGCAGATGCGCCGGCGATCGCGGAGGGTATCCCCGAAGAAGTGGTCACAATTACCGAAACGGAACCGTCTAAGGAGGAATAATCGTCACTACGCGTTATGATCTCAGCCCTTTTTCACGCAATCGTTTTCGATCCGATTTTCAACTTGCTTATCGGTTTGTACGATATCGTGCCTGGTAAGGACATCGGCATCGCCATTATTTTGCTTACCGTTATCGTGAAGCTGGTCATGTGGCCACTTTCAGCGAGCGCACTTCGTTCCCAAAAAGCTTTGGCTGATCTTCAGCCAAAGATCAATGAACTAAAGAAAAAATATCCAGCGAAGGATCAGCAGGAGGAGCTTGCGAAAGCCACGATGGCGTTGTATTCGGAGGAGAAAGTTAATCCTGCAGCGTCCTGTCTTCCGGTGTTGATTCAACTCCCCGTATTCATCGGTTTGTATCGCGCGTTGTCAGATAGTTTAAAATCAGGGGGATTCGAATATTTGTATTCCTTTGTTCCGCACCCGGGCGTGATTCACCCTGCGTTGTTCGGTGTGATCGATCTCGCGAAACCGAACATTATGCTCGCACTTTGCGCAGGCGCAACCCAGTATGTGCAAGCAAAGATGATGGTGTCTCGTCCCCAACCAAAAGGAACACCTGGAGCAAAGGATGAGGAAATGCTTGCGGTTATGAATAAACAGATGGTGTACATGATGCCGGTGCTCACCGTCGTTCTTGGTTGGAAACTTCCTGGCGGCCTCGCGCTGTATTGGTTCGTGATGAATTTGCTCACCGTCTTTCAGCAATACGTTTTTTTCAAGAAAAAAACGGTGTCGAGCACAAAATAATTATGAAAGTTCGATACGAAGATCTCCGCAACATCCCAGTCGTGACGAAAAAAAGTGGCGAGAAGCTAGGGAAGCTCGCGGGATTCGTTCTCGATACCGACACGCATGCGGTCGAACAATATGTCGTGTCAAAATCTAGATTACTTTCTGCTCTACTCCCCGATGATTTGTTGATTCACCATTCTCAAGTCGTATCGATCGATACTGAAAAGATGGTAGTTGAAGATTCGGCTGTGCACGAGCGCGTTGCGGCGGCGATTATTCCGAAAAGTCTCGTAGAGACCGCAGGCGGTACCGCAAGCCACATGGAAGTTGAAAATTAGATTCCTTAGGCTCCCTAAGAGTCCACGGGTAATCAAAAAAGGTGATAAAGTGACAGTAAGCTGCTCACTCATCACCTTTTTTGATGCACACCGCACTTCAGCGTTCTCTCGTTGCAACGCTTGCATACTTTGACTTGTTTGATTACCCGCTGAATCTTATGGAACTTCAGCGGCATCGGTATTGTTTTTCCTCAGAAGAAAAAAAACCGACCGTTCAACACATACTTGAAGCGCTTCGCGGCGTAACTGAACAGATCGCGGTGCATGACGGATTCTGGCATCTCGCCGGAAGGGATTCCATCGTTCGCACACGGCAGCGGCGGTATCGACTTGCGGAATCAAAATTCAGCAAAGCGCGTCGTGTTTCACGTTGGTTGAGTTTCATCCCATCCGTCAGGCTCGTTGCGGTGTGCAACAGTCTGGCGCTTTCCAATGCAGATGCCGAAAGCGACATCGATCTTTTTGTGGTCGTTCGACCGGGATTTTTATGGGTGACGCGGTTTATCGTCGTGAGTGCGTTAACTTTGCTCGGCCATCGACCGAATCACGCTTCTCATGCCGACAAAGTGTGTATGAGTTTTTTTGTTTCTGAAAACGCACTCGACCTTTCGTGTGTTGCGGTGGGTGGGGGAGATGCGTATCTCCACTATTGGATCGCATCACTTATTCCGCTGTACGATGCTGGTGGGGTATTTGCAGCGTTTCTCGCAAAGAATAGTTGGGTACAGCAGCGAATTCCCGGCGCGCTTTCTGCGCGTCGTTCTTGCTCGGCACACACTTTGCGCTGGGTCCGTATTTTTCTACCCATTCTCCGTGCTGCAGAGCCGTTCGCAAAAAAAATACAGCGTCGGCTTTTTCCTGCCGAAATCCGCACACTCGCAAATCACGACAGCCGCGTCGTTATCTCAGACGACATCCTCAAGTTTCATGTCGTAGATCGTCGTGAAGAGTTTCAAAAGAAATTTTTTGCACGACTTCATGAGCTCGGCATCTCTCATTTTCAGCCGGAAGAGACTTTTGCAGAGGTCCCTATCAAAGAGAAACAGATCGCATCTTTATGAAACGTCGTTACCTGATCTCTTTGCTGCTTACTGCCCTAATCGCCTTTGCGCCGAGCGGCACGCGGTACATTTTTTATACCGGAAAAATTCTCGATCATTCTGTTGAGCCGGGAACCGTCAGTATTTTCGGTATGCAAATTGTCGCGTTACTTTTTGTCTCGCTCGTTTTTTTTACGTACGGATGGCGCGGTTTCCTAGAAACATTTAAAAGCAGGGCAGCGATGTGCGCGGCGATCGTTGCGGTGTTCGCCGCGCTCTCCGCTATGCAGGCGAGCGATGCACTTGCGGGTGTGGTCGCTGCATTTTCGTTGTTGCTCGGCGTCGCGGTCTACTTCGCGATCAGCATGTTTCGACCAGATCCACGAGAAGTACTCACTGCATTCGTTGGTGGCGCGGTGTTTCAGGTCGCGCTCGGCGGTTATCAATTTTTTACCCAATCAGCCTTTGCGTCAAAGTGGCTCGGCATGGCGATGCATTCTGCTGATCAGCTCGGCGCTTTCGTTGTCGAGACCGACAGTGGTCGCTGGCTTCGCGCATACGGATCACTTTCGCATCCAAATATTTTTGGTTTGTATGTCGGTGTCGGTCTTCTCACCTGCATCGGTCTCGCCGCATTTCGCGGTCACGGCAAGCATCTCGTGTACTACGCGCTCATGCCGATCATCACCATGGGATTGTTATTTTCTTTTTCACGAAGCGCACTCCTTGCTGTCGCTGCAGGATTCGTGTGGATGACGATCAGTGCTTTTGGCAGCGAGGCCGCACCGACTTTTCGGCGGATCATGATCCCCGCGTTCATGATCACAACGGTCACGTTTTCCGTCATCGGATATTTGTACGCTGAACCGCTACGCACTCGCTCAACTGCAATAGGAAGATTGGAGACACAATCGATTCAACAGCGTGGAAGTCAGTACGAAGATGCGTTGGCGCTTTTTGCGCGACACACGTTCACCGGTGTCGGTGTCGGACAGATGCCGATCGCGCTCGCGCGAGAATCTGCAACCGAGCGCGACTGGTGGTTGTATGATTATGTGCACAATGTTCCCGCGCTCATCGCAGTTGAAACCGGTGTTCTCGGTCTTGTTGCCTGGCTCGGGTTTGTATGGTTTACGATCGATATCATCCGCCGACGATTACTGCATCACAAAGCAACGGTCTCAACCGGCGTCACTGTGTATGCCGCTGCGTTCATCGCGCTTCTCATCGCTGCGATGTTCGATCATTTTTTGTGGAGTTCTTGGTTCGGCCAGCTGCTTTTTTGGTCGATCGCCGGATTGCTCCGCGCCGCTTTTTTTCACTTCGAAACAGTGGAGAATAAACGTTGAGCCCACAGTGAGTTTCTCTAAAAACGGGCGTCTTGACAGTCATCACGCTTATAGCTCACTATGTACTAGCACTCTATGTTCATGAGTGCTAAGTAAATTTTTTTTATTGTTTTTATGCAGGTGAATCCGTTATCCGACCGCGTTCTTGTGAAGGCGCTTTCTGAGGAGCAGGCAACAAAATCGGGGATCATCATTCCTGACACTGTAGAGAAAGAAAAACCGGAGAAGGGGGAGGTCGTTGCAACCGGACCAGGTAAGCTGCTTGAGAACGGACAGCGCGCACCGATGACCGTGAAGCCGGGCGACAAGGTGATGTTTAAGAAATACGCACCAGATGAATTTAAAATCGACGGGCAGACATTATTGATATTGGAGGAAGGCGACATTCTCGCTGTCCTTGCCTAATGAACCTCACTTGAACAGATATGGCCAAGCAAATGTTATTTACCGCCGATGCGCGGGAGAAAATTAAAAAAGGTGTCGACAAACTTGCGAACGCGGTGAAAGTAACGCTCGGTCCGAAGGGGCGAAACGTCGTGCTCGACAAAGGGTACGGCTCGCCGATCGTGACGAAGGACGGTGTCACTGTCGCGAAAGAGATCGAACTTGAAGATAAATTCGAGAACGTCGGCGCAGAGCTTGTAAAAGAAGTTGCATCGAAGACGAACGACGTCGCGGGTGACGGCACCACGACAGCAACCGTGCTCGCACAGGCGATTTACGCGGAAGGTTCGAAGATGGTCGCTGCGGGCGCGAACCCAATGACTTTGAAAAAAGGAATTGAGCGCGCAGTCGAAGTAGTTGTTAAGGAACTCAAAGAAAAAATTTCGAAAGCGATCTCTGGTAACGAGATCGAACAGGTCGCTTCGATCTCTGCGAACGATCCGGAGATCGGCGCATTGATCGCGTCGGCGATGAAAGACGTCGGTGATAACGGTGTGATTACCGTCGAGGAATCGCAGTCGTTCGGAATTGAGAAAGAGGTCGTGGAAGGCATGCGTTTCGACAAGGGTTATGTGTCTGCCTACATGATTACGAACGCCGAACGGATGGAAGCGGCATATGCGGACGCGCACATCTTGCTTACCGACAAAAAGATTTCGTCGATCCAGGAAATTTTGCCGCTGCTCGAAAAAGTTGCAGCCGCCGGTCGCAAAGAGATCGTGATCATCGCCGAGGACGTCGATGGAGAAGCACTCTCGACACTCGTTGTGAACAAACTCCGCGGTACTTTTAACGCGCTCGCGGTGAAAGCGCCGGGGTTCGGTGATCGTCGCAAAGAAATGCTTAAGGACATCGCCGTGCTCACCGGTGGTCGTGTGATCAGCGAAGAAGTCGGTCTCAAACTTGAGGACGCAAAGCTTGAAGATCTCGGTCGTGCGCGCAAAGTGGTCTCAACGAAAGAGAACACGACGATCGTCGATGGTCAGGGAGACAAAGCGGCGATCGCGGATCGTGTTGCGGCGATCAAGAAAGAACTCGACGTGGTTGATTCGGATTTTGATAAAGAGAAATTGCAGGAGCGACTCGCAAAACTTGCGGGCGGTATCGGTGTGATCAAAGTTGGCGCCGCGACAGAGACGGAGATGAAAGAAAAAAAGCAGCGTATTGAAGACGCGATCTCTGCGACAAAGGCTGCGGTAGAAGAGGGGATCGTTCCTGGCGGCGGCGTCGCGTTGATCCGTGCGCTCGCCGCGCTCGATCATTTGAAAGCGGACTCGATGCCGCACGACGAATGGTCGGGTGTGCAGCTTGTGAAGCGCGCGCTCGAGGAGCCGCTTCGTCAGATCGCCGCGAACGCTGGTGCGGATGGTTCGGTTATCGTTGCAGAGGTGCGTAAGCATGATGGTGCGTACGGATACAACGCAGCCGAAGATAAATATGAGGACATGATCAAGGCAGGGATTATCGATCCAACAAAAGTGACCCGTTTCGCGCTGCAAAATGCATCGTCGATCGCGGCGCTATTGCTTACGACCGAGTGTGTGATCACCGACATTCCAGAAAAGAAAGAAGCCGGTGGTGGACACGGTGGTCACGGCGGCGGCATGGGCGGCGGAATGGATTTTTAAGGAAGAGTAACGAAAACGCCTCGCAATACTGTGGGGCGTTTTCTGTATTGACTTATGTGCGAGAAATGCTAGCCTAGCATGAGTGAAGGAGGTCTTTTCATGAAGAAGTCGAGCAAAATCAGAATCGAGACCGACGAGACGACTTTTCTTTCGTCGATCAAGAATTGGAACGGTAAGAAGCCATCCTTCTCTGAGTGCGTTGCTTCCGGTCTTTTTCTCGCAGCGACGATGGAGGAGACGAACCGTTTTCTCACCGGCGTGGCGCAGGATACCAAGAACGAGAAACATACCATCATCGGATGCGCGCGGGGTGACAGCTGGTTCAAGGAATCACAGCCGAAAATTGTGGAATCAGTCCGTGCTCGAGTCATCGAATGCAGGGCCGAGGTCGAAAAGCGGCTTCAGGCTTTGATCGACGAGATGAAGCGAGATCTCCCCGGACCCGACGGTTTCGAGGAATAGGAGGAGAACACAATGAAGAAAGAAGAAGAGACCCCCCTCGATACGCTCATCGCGTCGCTCGAACACTGGGATGGAAAGACCCCTCCCTTGCACGAGGTGATCAGTTCAGCCTTGAGATTGGTTCGTAACGACGCTTCGTTCGTTCGCGATTTGGCGGAAGCCTTAGGAGTTTCGTCGCCAACCATCGTCCGTTGGGCGCATCAGCAAACGGAGCCGCATCCGTTGCTGCTGCAATGGATCGGTGCCACAGTGCGTAGGACGCTTATCGCTCTGCGCGAAGAAGCGTCGAGCAACAAGACAACGTAGCGAGTCGAGGAGTCCACCATGGAAAGAAACGTGGAGTGCAACTTCAACATGCTGATCGTTCACATGAAAGATTGGGACGGCGCGAGCCCACCATTCGATGAGTTGGTGCGATCCGCACTCATGCAGGCGATGCTGCTCGGTCGTGGCGAGCGTTTCATGAGCATGCTCGTGGAAAAGACCGAGGTCGGAGGAACGTCATTTGCACGTTATGCGCTCGGCGTTTCGCGTCCGAGACCGGCGATGATGAGGTTGATTATCGCTGAGATGCGCGAGGTGCTGATCGCCACGCGCGAGCAAGCCACAAGAGATCACAACGCGATGGTGATGCTCGGACGACACATGGGCAATTGCGGCCCTGACGATTGAATTTTTGAGGCCCTGCACGGGCCTCTTTTTCATTATTTTGTCATTCCGGCCTCCGAGCCGGAATCCAGAAAAATAAAAAGGCCAAACGGAAATCGTTTGGCTTTACGGTTCTGGATTCCGGGTCACGGCCCGGAATGACAAGAAGAGGAGGCTGGAATGACAAAAAGGCGGGCCGGAATGACAATGGGTGGTCCGTTGAAAGAAACGGCGTACCGCTGTAGCATGGCATATATGGAAGAGACTCTTCATCAATCGACACCGCCAGCGCCAAAAAAGGATACCGAAGAGCGCATTCTCGCCGCGCTCGCGTATCTCGGCATTCTTTTTCTCATCCCGATGCTCGTCAGGAAGGATAGTGAGTTTTGTAAGTATCACGTTCGGCAAGGGATCGTGCTGTTCGCAATCGATGTCATACTCAGTTTCGGATTTCTTCACGCATGGGTCGGTGCAGTCCTGAGTTTCACAATGTTCATCGTTTCAATCATCGCCGTCGTGCGCACACTCCAGGGCGTGAAGTGGGAACTTCCGCTCGTCGGCAAGTACGCACAAAAGATAACGTTATGATAAAGCCACACCTCCAGGATATCGAGAATCTCCGCGGCCGGATCTCCGATACTTGGGGGTTACTTTGACCTCGCAAAAACCAAGGCGGACATCGACGCAACCGAGTGGGAAACGCAGCAGCCAGATTTTTGGAAAAATCAGGAACATGCGCAGCGCGTGAGCCGTCGACTCGCAGATATCAAATCATATTACAGTGAGTGGGATCAGTTGCGCGCAGACACCGATGAACTTTTAGATTTTGCGCGTCTTGCGGAAGATGAAAATGACACGACCGCGGAAGCCGATGCAAAAAAACAATTGGAGGAGTTGCTGCAGAAGTTTGCAAAGCTCGAATTTGCGACGCTGATGGGCGATAAGTTCGATGAGAACGACGCGATCCTTGCGATTCACGCCGGCGCGGGAGGAACCGATGCACAGGATTGGGCGGAGATGCTGATGCGTATGTATTTTCGTTATGCTGAGCGCAAAGGTTGGAAGGTGAAACTGCTCGACGAGTCGCGAGGAAATGAAGCGGGGATCAAAAGCGCAACGTTTTCTGTTGAAGGTCGTTACGCATACGGTTTTCTCAAAGCCGAAGCGGGCGTGCATCGACTCGTGCGTCTCTCGCCGTTCAATGCAGATCAACTTCGCCAAACATCGTTCGCGCTACTCGAAGTTCTCCCCGAACTCGGTGACATCGAAGAAGTAAAAATTCTTCCGCAGGATTTGCGCATCGATACATATCTCGCTGGCGGTCACGGTGGCCAAGGTGTACAGACGACGTATTCTGCGGTGCGCATCACACACCTCGTGACCGGCATCGTCGTTACCTGTCAGAACGAGCGTTCACAAACACAGAATAAAGAAACCGCGATGCGCATTTTGCGTGCGAAGTTGCACAAGGTGTATCTCGAAGAACGCGCAGAAGAAAAAAAGAAACTGCGCGGCGAATTCACGAGCGCGGAGTGGGGGAATCAGATTCGTTCGTACGTGATCCATCCGTACCAGATGGTGAAAGATCATCGCACAAAGTACGAAACGCAGAACACCCAGGAAGTTCTCGATGGCGACCTCGATCAATTTGTCGAAGCATATCTGCGACAGAATGCCGGGAAGAAGGGATAAAAGGTGTAGAGGTTTAGAGGTGTAAGGTTAAAAGATCCGGCCCTCTAAACCTCTTAACCTTTACACCTCTAAACCTCTCAACCTTATTAAACTCGCCTTCCTATGCGTCAAACAGTCATTGTCACCGGTGGCGCCGGCTTCATCGGCTCCCAGCTCGTACAGCGACTTCTTAAAGAACGGTGCCATGTTGTGGTGATCGATGATCTTTCCACGGGTCGGCGGGAGTTTGTGCCGAAGGGAGCAAAATTTGTTTGCATGAGCATCCGCGACCCACGCATCGCAAAGATTTTTCTTCGTGAGAAACCGGCACTCGTGTTTCATCTCGCGGCACAGATCGATGTGCGTAAATCGGTTGAGGATCCGATCAGTGATGCAGAAACAAACATTCACGGCTCGCTTCGCATTCTTGAGGCTTGCGTGCGGTCGGGCGTGAAAAAAATTATTTTTTCTTCTTCGGGCGGAGCGATCTATCATGGGTTGAACATTCGACCGACACCGGAGAACGTTCCTTGCATGCCGATGTCGCCGTATGGTGTCGCAAAGTTCGCTTTTGAGTTATACCTGCACGCCGCATGCCATAATTACGGCATTAAGTATGTCGCTTTGCGGTATGCGAACGTATACGGTCCGCGTCAGGGCTTAAAAGGCGAAGCTGGCGTCATCGGAATTTTTATCCAGAAAATGCTGCGGGGCGTGCGCCCAACAATTTTTGGTGATGGCAAACAAACGCGAGACTTTGTGTACGTTGATGATGTTATCGAAGCGAACATTCTTGCAATGAAGAACGGTGTGCACGGCGCGTTCAACATCGGCACGGCCAAGGAGGTGTCGGTGAATCGTGTCGATGCGTTGATTCGTGCAGCACTCGGCGGCCGCATTCGTCCTGCGCATGGCCCTGCGAATCCCGGTGAAGAGCGACGCGCCGCACTCGACTGCACTGCTGCAAAAAAAGGTCTGGGGTGGCGACCGCGTGTGGGTCTTGAGGAGGGGATCAAGCGGACGGTTGCTTGGTTCCGCGCGAACTCTTCATGACCATGCGAACGATCAAGATCGCGCGTACTCGCGTGTCAAAACGTGCGCTTAAAGAAGCGACTGACGTACTGCGCGGCGGCGGCGTAGTCGTTTTTCCCACCGAAACTTCCTACGGTCTCGCCGCAGACCCATCGAATCCAAAAGCGGTGCGGTGCGTGTATGCCATTAAAGAGCGATCCAGACGAAAACCGCTTCCGTTTATTGCGTCATCGTGGCAGGCGGTAGAAAAAATGTTTACGTTGCGTGGAAAAGCACGCGCGCTCGCGCTCCGATATTGGCCCGGACCGCTCACTCTCGTGTTATCATTTAAAAAAGGAAGGAAAACTGGTGCGGTACGTGTGCCGTCTTCTGCATGGGCGCGCGCAATCGCGCACGCTGCAGGTGGACTCGTTACTTCAACTTCCGCGAACATCTCTGGTGAATCAGCGGTGTATAATTCTCGCGGTATTGCGCGGTCATTCGCAGGGCGCGATCGTACACCAGATCTTTTTTTAAACGCAGGAGTGTTACCCAAGCGACGCGCATCCACGATCGTTCGTGTAAAAAACGATACAATAGAAGTATTAAGAGTATGATCGGCCACATCAGACACTACATCGAACATTATTTCGCTCCGCACCCTTCGCAAGAAGTGAAAGAACTTTTTATTGCGAGCGGCATGCTCAGTTTCGCGACCGGTTCGGTAAGTTTGTTTGAACCGATCTATCTGCATTCGATCGGATTTTCTGTTCCGCAAATTCTTCTTTTTAACGCGGCGTTGTACGTATTATATTTTTTTCTTCTCCCGCTCGGCGGTCGGATTTGTCGGCGGCACGGATACGAGCACACGATGCTGTTTAGTTCGCCGTTCCTCGTGCTGTGGTACATCTCGCTCTACGCCATTCCATGGAATAACGCGTTTATCGGTATCGCACTCCTGTCACTCGTGATGCAAAAAATTCTTTATTGGCCGGGATATCATGCGAATTTTGCGACATGGAGCTCAAAGCAGGAGCGGGGGCGGGAGGTTTCAAACATGGCGGCCGTGGTCGGTCTCGCATCGATCCTTGCGCCGACGTTCGGTGGTTTTATCGTGGTATTTTTTGGGTTCAAAGTTCTGCTTCTTATCGTTGCTGCTTTGATTTTGCTCTCTAATGTCCCTCTTCTTCGTACGCCGGAGCTGTACGTGCCACAGGAATTCAAATATTTTTCCGCATTAATTCGTCCGTTCAAAAAAAGTGCGCGACGCCGAACGCTTGCGTTCTTGGGGTTTGGCGAAGAATTGATCACGCTTGTCGTGTGGCCAATTTTTATGATAACGATCATCGCAAACTTCGCCTCGCTCGGCATGATCGTCTCTCTCGCGATGTTCATAAACGTTTTGGTAATTTTATACGTTGGTCGCATGAGTGATGAAGGGGAGCGGAGCGGCATACTCCGTAGCGGCGTACTGTATTCTGTCGCTTCATGGGTGCTTCGACCGATCGTATCGGGAGCGCCCGGCGTATTTTTGATGGATACGTTCTATCGTATTTCAAAAAATATGTTGAACGTGCCGTTGCTTTCTACTATTTACGATGATGCGCGCGAGGGAGTGGTGATGGAAACGGTGATTCATTTTGAGATGGCGCTCGCGCTCGGGAAAATTATCGCTGCTACAAGCGCCGCAATGATTCTTTGGAAATTTCCGAACGCATGGCCCACGGTGTTCGTTCTCGCCGGTGCATTTACGGCGTTGTATGCATTGATGCCGCGGAAGATCCCACAGTCATGACCCCGACAGAGCTTCGTCAACTTCTCGAACCGCTCGGCATCCGTCCTCTCAAAGATCGAAGCCAGCATTTTTTGTTGGATGAAAAAGTTGTTGCGGGGATGGTAGACGCCGCAGGCGTGCAAAAGGGGACACGGGTTTTTGAGATCGGTCCTGGTCCGGGAATTCTTACCGCAGAACTTCTTCGCTGCGGCGCAGAAGTTCTCGCGATTGAAATCGATAAAAAACTTTGCACCGTGCTTCGCGAGCGTTTTGGTTCGTACAAAAATTTTCATCTTGTTGAAGGTGATGCGCTCGCATTTTCTGTAGCCAATTCCATATTTGCGCGCGACCACTACGTCGTGATCGCGAATCTTCCTTATGCGATCACTTCGGCGATACTGCAAAAACTTCTTCTCGAATCTCCGGCACCGACGTCGATCACGGTGATGGTGCAAAAAGAAGTCGCTGATCGCATTCTCGCAAAACCTGGCGACATGAGTTCGCTCGCGGTGTTTATGCAAACGCTTGCGCGTGTGGAGCGAGTGAAAAATGTTGCGGCTGGAGCGTTTTTTCCGCCACCAAAAGTTGCTTCGGCGGTTATCCACATGAGTCGACGCAGCGACGAAGAGTTGCAGAAATTTTTTGGAGAGACAACCGCGATTCGTTACTTCGAGATCGTTCGGCAAGCGTTCAGAGAGCGTCGCAAACAACTTCGCAACAGCCTGAAATCCACCACAACGATCCCGTCAGCCTTAGAAACCGCCTTCGTTGAGGCAAAAATTTTACCGTCCGCTCGTCCGGAGGAACTTTCTGTCGTCGAGTGGGCTGCGCTTTCAAACGCGTTGCGACCAGCGAAAAAACGGTAGACACAGTAAGGTCGACCACCCCTTATTCGCATGGTATACTTTTCATAAGGGAACCTCTGAGGTCTCTTTATCATGTGACTCAAACATCTCCATCGAAATCGCATGAAAAAATCGCGCTCGTCGTTTTCTTGCTCATCGGCATCACGACAGCGGTTTTAGCGTATGCGCAAATCAAGAGATCGATCTGGGTTCCTTTTGTTCGCAAGCCGATTACGTACAAAAGCTCAGATGAGTTGGAGCAAGAGCAGATGGATCGACTGAAGACAGAAGATACTGATAAAGACGGGCTCTCTGATTACGACGAGCTGTACGTTTTTCACACCAGCCCTTTTCTTGCGGACTCAGACTCTGATGGTACGAACGATGGCACAGAGGTTGCCGCCGGCGCCGATCCGAATTGTCCGAAAGGAAAAATATGTCGACAAGTTGTGGTGAGTGGCACAGCAAGTACGAACGCTGCACCGGCGACAGAACAACCGCCTGCACCCGCGCCAACAGCAACTGCACAAGAACGATCGATGCAGGCGATCATCACAACCTTCGGTGACCCGACACTGCTCACAAAAGAAAAAATCACCACAAAACTCGACGCGATGAGTTCGGTAGAATTGCGATCATTTATTACCGAGTTGGGAATTCCTGAAGATGCGCTTGCAAAGGCTGATGATGCGACGCTGCGAAAGTTAGTTGAAGACACTCTTGTAGAGATCGCTGCATCAATGTCGACTGCGCCACCCGCGCCGTCGCCGACAAAATAATGAAACCACAACCGCGATCGGAAAAATCGCACACAACAAAGAGAACGCTGAAACTCAGCGCGCTTCTCGCGATGTTTGTTGCGGGCGTTGTGACGATAACGACGCTCACTGTGCCGAAGCCGGCGCTCGCCGTGCTTCCTGTTGCGGATGCGCCGCTAACTTCTTTAGTTGCAGGTAATGCTGCTAGCGACAAGATCGAACATCTTTTGGTTGAGTCAGCGGTGATCGCGGTCGTTAACGGTACAAATTATTTTACGCAGCAACTCGCGTATCAAGCAGCAAAAGCGTTGACCTCTGATTGTCCTGGTCAGGTGGCGTGTTGGGACAGTAAGGGATTTAAGGACGGTTTCCGACAAGCATGGCAAGGGGCGATCGGTGAAAGTGTCGGTTCCCTTTCGCAAGGGTTGTTCGGCAACAATTTTCTTTGCGATCCAGGACTTTCGGGGCTGGCGTTGCAGCTCAGCTTCATGAAAGAGATCGTTCCTAGTCCGCCAAAGTGTAATTTCGATCAGCTGATTAAAAATTGGGATTCGATAGCTACCTCATTTTCAACAGGAGAGATTTTGAATAAATTAAAACCCCAATTTTCATTGGGACAGAGTCCGCTCAGCGTCTCCATCGCCGCGCTCGGCATCAAGCAAGATATTATCAGCAACGCGCAGCGAGACAGCGTTGTTGAGAGACTCGCCAATGCGTCGAGCGGAGGATTCTCTCCGATTAAAGATCCTGTTTCTGGTCGCATAAAATCTCCAGGCGCAGTGACGCAAGAAGAATTCCGTCGTTCAAAAAATGGTGAAGCCTCTCAACTCGACGGTACGAGAATGGCGACGACCGGTAGTATCGCAAAAGGAGCGGTGAAGTCCGTCGTTCTTACTGCGACAAATACGTTTGTCTCGACACTTACCGCACGATTGTGGAATAAACTGGTGAGCGGTCTGCTCTCCACAGGAGAACTGCTTTCTGTACAACCCGACATCATTCTTAGTCCAGAAGGGATCGTGCAACAACCGGGCGCAACAGCCTCCGCGGTGATTCAGCAGTCAAGAATCGTCCCACTTACCACGCACGAAGCGGGGGAGTACGATCCGCTTACCAATTTTACGACCTGCCCGCCGTCGAATCCTGCCCCGAACAACTGCGTCATGGACCAGCAGTTTGCTGACATTGTTCGCATCGGCGATGCGACACCGCTCTCTGTGAGAGAAGCGCTGAAGCGAGGGATGCTTCATAGCGATTGGCGGATGTTCCCTGCCACAGAGAAACAGCGCGACACCGATCCGTTTTGCTACACGTACGCGTACTGTGAGAGCAACCTCAAACAGCTTCGTGCCGCGCGTATCATTTCGATCGGCTGGGAGATCGCCGCGAGCAAAGTCGGTGCGACGCCAGTGACACTCGGCGAGGTTGTCGCGCATTTTAATGATTGCAACGCGAACGGCACGATCGACTCGGCTCATCCGTGGTGTCATCTGATCGATCCTGACTGGGTTCTCAAAGTTCCACCAACGCAATGCCGCGCGACAGCGTTTGGACCGACGCTTGTGACAAGCGAAACGTCCTCGCGTGCAGAGGTGTGTGTTGATTCGCCGACGTGTTTACGTCAGGACGATTTCGGGAAGTGCGTCGGTGGATGGGGGTACTGTCAGAAAGAGCGGAATGTGTGGCGATTCCAGGGTGAGCAGTGTCCTGCCTACTATAGTAGTTGTCGAACGCTCAAAACTCGCACGGGCGGCACAGAAAATTTCTTGGTCAACACGATCGATGTCGATGTGTGTAACGCTGACAACGTCGGTTGTCTTGCGTATTCGCTGCAAACCAACGCCATCTCTGCGCAGAAGAAAAATTTCTGCAAAGCAGGCGCGAACGCCGGCACGCAGTGTACGAAGGATGCAGATTGTCCCGGGAGCGTGTGCGTCGACACTTGTCCGCTTGAAAAAGGTTGTCTCGCCGGCAACGCGTCAGGGAATGACGGCTGCGTCGTCGCGAACGGAAAAACGCTTTGCAAAGTCGATGATGGCAGCGTGTGCACGCTCGAAGCGAAATGCGCGAGCGCTGGCGGGTGTAGCTGCTACCTCAGCACGTGTCGCGTTGCAAAGGGGCAGGATTCTTGCGCATCAACGATGGGAGATGATCAGAACGTCGCCGATGATTGGCGTGTGCAGCCGCAGCGATACTTTAATAAGAATGCGCAAACGTGTTCGGCGACAGACAACGGATGCTCTGCGCTCGTTCCGCTCGCGACCGGACAATCTTTGAACCTCGTGCGAAACGGGGGATTTGAAGAGTTGGAGGACGGCGATGGTGACGGCACGCCTGACCATGCGAAATATTGGGCGCCATTCGGTGCGGTTCCTGCATCTGCAAGCAGCGGTGTCTTAACCACGACCGCGGCAAATATAAAGAGCGGCTCGAGTGCGATGAAGATACAGGGTCTCACGGGGTCCGCGCCAAAATCTTGTACGATTGCGGTATGTACAAACGATGCCGGGTGCACCTGCAAAGATGGCGATTACACTTGTAAGGTTATAAAAGGACAGACCGAATGTGCGTACACCGATCGCGTCATCCAGGACAGCGTCCCGGTAAAAGGAAACACCACATACACCCTCTCAGCGACGTTCCTTAGCGGCGCTTCTTCAGCGAGTGGGACGATGCAAATGACGTTCACCGATCTGAACGGAAACGTGATCGTGCTTCCGGCAGGTGCGATTATTTCGAACACTGCGTATCAAGATAAGAACGGCAATCCGGTAACACCGACGAGCGACTTCTGCAAAGTTGACGCGCCGGGTGTATTACGTTTCGCGTTTACGAGCAACGCAGATGAAGTCCGCGCGTCATGCACGCTCGTTGTTGATGACACGAAGCTGCCAAAGAAAGTGGTGCACGGTTTGCTTGAGATCGGCGGTGGTGACTACGTTGATGAAGTGCAGTTCGAGCAGGGGAGTTTGACGCCGTTCCACGAGGGGTATGGTTCGGCAAACACTATGGTGGACGCGAAAATTCCTCCCGCGTTTCTTGGTTGCACAGGTGACGAGACCGACCGCCCAGAGTGTGCATCGTTCGCAGGCGTGTGTCGCGAGCAAGAAGTCGGGTGTGATCGGTTCACACCAACGAACGGCGATCCTTCACTTCCTGCAGTGACCGGTCCGCAAGACGCGTGTCCGGCGCAGTGCGCGGGATATGACATTTTCAAGCAAGAAGCAACGGAATTTGATACAGAAAAATTCCCTGTGTATTTTATTCCGACGACCGCGAAGCAGTGTACGCAAGCGGAGTCGGGTTGTTCTGAATTCACCAACGTTGAGAACGAAAAAGTCGCGTACTTTTCGAAACTTCGTTTGTGTCAAAAGCCGTCGACCGATCCGAAAACAGTGTTCTATAGCTGGGAAGGTTCAGACACTGCAGGATATCAGTTGAAAGTATGGAACTTTAAGAAGGTGACTGACGCGGCGGGTGGTGACACCACGGTCGCGCACGAAGAGACGTGCTGCGCTGCAGGCGTGTGCGGCGCGTGTAGTATGACAGAGATCGGAGAAGGAAAGGCTGCAGATGAGTGCGCAGATCCGGCTACGTGCAAGAACGCCGGTGTTGCACCGTGTACGCGGCTTGATGATAACGCTCTCAACTGCGCGAGTGTGAGCACTGATCTTCCTGCCGGTTCCACCGACGGTTTGTGCAGTCGCGCAGATATCGATAGTGGTGATCTGGATTGCCGAGAATTTTATGACGCCGACGGCAACCGCCACTTCCGCAAATTATCAAAGACGATCGTCCTCACCGCGGAATGTCACCAGTATCGCATCACCACCGCAACTGAAAATGATTGTAAAAAATCAAACGGTCAGTGGATCGCTGATAAGGGCCAGTGTATTTACAACGCAGACGTCACAGCGAGTCAGAACTGCGGTAAGGCGTACAACGGTTGCCGACCATATAAAGGAAACGCGTCGAGCAACGTGCGGAGTATTGTGCGCGACACGTTTGAGGCTGGTGTCGATGCGTGGATGAGCAAGGATGTGAAGCAGTCATCAGAATCCGTGATTGTCGGCGGACACTCGTTGAAGTTCGCTCCAGGATCCGTGACCGCGACAAAAGAAGTTGGCGGTACGGTCGCTGCGGGTCGCAGCTATACACTCACGTTCTGGGCGCGGGGAAGCGGCACGCTCGACATCGGCTTTGAAGATGGCGCAGAAGATGTCACGTGTACAAACAAAACGGTGTGCGATCAGGACGCGGGTTGCGGATGCGTCTCGCCTACAGGGCTCGTGTGTCTTGTCGAAAAAATGAAATCCGATTGTGTTGTTGCAAAGAAAGGGACGACAGCGCCAGATAAGCCGCTCAGTCTGCATTTTAGTGATGCCGACACCACAACGTCTGCGCCGACGCTTACGCTCGGAGCGGACTGGAAACAGTATTCACTCGGTCCGGTGAGCGCGGTCGATCCTCTGTGGGGCACTGCGCCGACGAGCCTCGTGTTCGCCAAATCCGGTGTTGGCGAAGCGTACATCGATAACGTTATCGTAAAAGAAGTTCCAGAAAATTTGTACGTCGTTCGCGATTCGTGGAACACGCCCGCAGCGTGCGACCAAACGCTCGCTGGCGTGCCGTCGCCACAAGAGATGTTGGGGTGTAAGGAGTACACGAACAGTGCAAATAAAAAAGCATATCTGCGATCGTTCGCACAGTTGTGTCGCGACAAAGCGGTCGGTTGTCAGGCGTACTCGTTCACACAAAACAACGTGCAGACACCGTACGAGGAATCGTATAACGCGGTGTGTCAGCTCGTTGATAAACGAGCAACGCCGGAGCCGCGTACATGTGGAAAATGCACGCTCGCGGGAGGTGCCACATGTTTGGGAGCGTCGTGCGCATGTAACGATGGCATCAATTCTTGTATTGTCGCGAAAGGCGCGAAAGATTGCGCGGTTGTCGCAGATGAAGCGTCGAACTGTAAGTGCGACTACAACGTGCGCCATCCTTGGTACACCGATAACGTTCCGGATATCGCGGATATCTGCCGCGTCGCGATCGGAGAGAACGCATGCCAGTTCAAACTCGATGGATGGGACGACAACACTCCGCAATCTTCGCATCCTGATCGCGTAAACGTTTCTGCGGACGATCGTCGGTTCCTCGTTGCGCGCAGTGAGAATCTTTGCGCGGCGACAGCGATCGGTTGCAAGAGCGTCGCGAATCCGCAGATCACTTACGAACGCGAGTGCACGCTCCCGAACGTCGGAGCGGGGATCGTTGCGGGCAAGTGCGACGATGCGTCGGGATGCACATGCGGACCGATATTTAACGCAAACTGTACGGTCGCAAAAGGACTGAGCACCTGCACGCTCTCGTTTGAAAACGGCGTGCCAGGAAATTGGAACGTCAAAGCGCTCAAAGATGATCCCGCGCAGTACGGGCAAACTTTGTGTACGCAACCGGCGATTTCTTGCGAAGAGTTCACTGCGATCGACGGAAAGTATTATTTCAAAGAGCCGTTCGATCGCACGTGCCAATATAAAGAAGGAGTAAACATTAGCGGCACTGCGAGCTACGGTTGGTTCCGGGCGAGCGCTGCAGGAAAAGATATTCCGTGCTATCCAGAGTTGTTGCAGAACGGTGAATTCTACAATTTGTATAAAAATGCCGACGCGCTCTGCCAGCTGCCGGACGGTTTGACGTGCGGACCGACCACGATCGGATGGGACGCGTCGACGTCCACGTGCGGATGCACGAATCCGCCGATCACGACGCAAGTATGCAGAGTTGCGCGCGGCAATACCACGTGTGGGTATCAAGGTTGGGTGGGGCAGTGCGATCCGCAGTACGATCGTTGCGAAGAATTTATTGATCCCGCCGCGACATCGAAGGTGCATCCAAAAGGAAAGCCGTACTACTACATCATGAACAACAAGTTGGACCTCACGTCGTGCGGGGGCTCCGCTTCGCTCAAAGAAGGGTGTGTGTTGTTTACTAAAACTAGCGACCCCTCAAGGTTGTTCGCGTCTGCTGCGACGTATTTCCTTAGCGAAAAAACAGTGAACGGTGGCAAGGTGAACCCGCTCAACTGCAATCTCGATCCGCGAAGTCCGTTCTGTGAAGGTCGGTGCTTCTCCGTGGACGGTGGGCACACGACTGCATGCGGGGCGGACACCGATTGTGACAAGAGAAAAGAAGAAAAATGTGATCTGTCAGAGAAGGGTGTGAGTCCCGCGGGGCGCGACGTCACAAAAAATGACGCGAACATCGTTATTAAAGTGGGTGCGGATCGCGAATGTGCAGAGTGGCTCACGTGTAGATCCACGGACGCGGTTTCTGATGAGGCAACCGGACGATACAAGTATAGGTGTTCCGGATTTGATGCATGCGATGAACAGCGCACGTTCGGTGAGTCGCAGGAATGCAGTAATTGGGTGGAGCGTCCTGAAAAAGTAGAGAATGTAAAACGCGTCACCGCGGATCTGTATGCGCAGCGCGACATCACTTACAAGGGAGTGGAGTATTCAGGGTTTACTATTCCCGGCCAGTATCCGGCGCAGTATGCGCTTCCGGTCGATTTCCGCATGGGACGATGTGCGGACAAGAAAACAGGGACGCTCAACGATACACTGTGCTGGTCGGACGGCACGTGCAACCCGCCAGGGAGCGATCCGCTCTCGTGGGGGTTCCGCTGTGGAAAAAAATTCGTGGGATTCTGTGAGTCGTCGCTCGACAGCGCACAACTCAAGCCGTGTGATACGAGCGCGCAGTGCGGTTCGGATGGTATTTGCAACGCGTCGATCTCGGCAACGCAGCGCGTCGGTGCGATGCTCAGTACCAACAATCGGCAGTGTCGCAGTGATGCGGATTGTAAACTCAGTCTTGGGTGCAGTGGGACGTACGATTGTCCGGCAGGATCGCAGGCACAAGGAAAATGCATCGCGAATCTGTGCATGTATGACATGAAAGGCGGACCGCTTCGTAGCGACTTCATTAACGCACCCTCTTGCCGAGGGTATCCTGAAGATGACGCGCCTTTCCCGCCGAGCGTGGTGGTGAAGTATGATAATGACACCGGCCTTCCGAAGGAAATTAAGTCGGGATTTGGTAACGCAAACATCTGCACCAAAGAAAATGCGTGTGATTGTTCATATCGCAAGCTTGGGTATGGCGTGAACGGCACTACCGTCCGCTACGTTTCGCTGCACGATCCGCGTCTTGCACCGGGGATTCATGGTGAGGACAAAGGAGTATGCGTTGGTGGACCGAATGATGGGAAAACTTGCGTGCCGAGCGCAAGGCCAGTGCCAACGGATGCTGCAACAGATCCATGTGTAAGTAGCGAGGGTGGCGTGTGTTCGCGCTGGACAAAAGACGTGACAGCGAAGGGCTGGTACGGGTTCTGTCTCGATCCTGATTTTGGTCGGTTTGTGAACGCAAACCCCGATCGGCATACGTGCAACTTGTGGCTCCCTCAAGATCAGCTCTCCGGAGGGAGCGACCTCGGTAACCAAAACGAAGAGGCAGGGTATGTCAACTCCGGCAACCTTTTGTATTGCCAGGTTGCGCAAGGTACTCGCGTTGGTACACCTGGGATACTTAGTTATTCAATGAAAATTGAAGATCAGATCGGTTCGATACCGGCCGATGTGCCTCGGTTGCCCGGTTGGGGGTGGTGGAGTAATGAATGTTATGCAGCTGTGGGGTGTAAAATTGGTATTGGGGATCTTCTTGGTTTGGATGATGGAAAGGTAAACGCGAAGTGGATACCGTACCCAGTACACACGACGCCACCTCCAAAGCCTAATCTTTATAAATTTCCGCAGAGAGATCTGTTTGAGGATGAGATCGCCGGTATCCATGTTTTTGGAAATGCCGGATACTTTAAGAGTACGGTTGCCTCAGGAAGAAAATTCGATTTCTATCTTACGGAAAAGAATCAGTGGACCATTTGTATCCGTTATCCAAATAAATCTTCAGGTGAACCAGGGCCAGACAACGGTCAATATTTTGACGAGAGTATCAAAGGTAACCATGAAATTATTGCCTCAACGAGTTGTCCATTTGCGGGGCTGGGGGTGAATGATTCTCATACAACAGATATCGACGAGCCGTTGGCAGATGGTGGTTGCATGAACCTTGCAGTGCTCGGTATTAGGGCGCACTTTGTTGACCGTAAGCTCGCAGGGTTTGCGACGGTGAGTTGTAATAATGAAGTACATTGCGCCCAGCTTTCAGAGGCGTTCGTAGGTGGCGTCTGTACCCCGCCCACTCCTCTTGCTCCTAATCCATTTTTTAATCCCACGGCTTGTATCGGCGCTGCTCTCCTCAAGGCCATAGAGGCTATCGGGAGCAAGGATTATTGCCCCAATACCCTCGCAACGGTGTATGTCGAACTTCGCGATTGGTGCCAAGAGATCGCGTTTGTGAACGATGTTTCGCGTGGGCTCGATAGTGATTTTAAAAATTATGCATGGACCGATCGGCTCGCGAATGCGTATCTTGACGCGCCGCCGTATCAAAAAGATCATAAGTCTGATCGATTCTCTAACGCAGGTACGGACATACAACAACACAACGCAGTGGGAGTGACCCAGCTTCCAATGATTCCCTACGGCGCGATCGCCCAACCGATCGAAGATTTTTCACCAGATCCAAAGAATGGTCGCATTTTGTTTAGTCTCAATCCTGCTGCTCCTGATGATGAGAAGATCAACAAGGTGTGGAACCGAATTTTGCCGGTGTACGACTCGGAGGGAGGCAGTGTGTTCACGCATGTGGACGTTCGACCGAAAAAAGATAAGCCGAATGAGAGGCAGTTCATATTCAACGCGGGATCTACAGCTTCAGGGACGCCATACGCGTGCATCGGTGATTGCGGCAGCGATAAAGGGAAGGGTGCGCCAGATGCAGGGTGGAGGAATGCAGGTTTCGGCGCGCGCGCACTCGGCGCGTTGCACCTCAGTCAGTACTTTGCCGCTGCGTTTAATGTGTATGAGTGGCGACAAGGGTCTCCTTTATGGAATAATCCCTCCGATCCTTCCGTCACTGTTCCTCGCGGCGCCGATTACGAGCCGCGTTGGTCCTACGATGCGTACCGTTTGGCAAACGGCGATCTGGCAAAAGTTGACGTGACGGCGCGCGCGCTTGGTGGTGACGGCGGTTGGGATTTCCGTGAGAGATATGCGACGGAACACAACGCACCGAAGGTAGTTGCCGTTGATTACAGTTTCTGTTTCGGGAGTAGGAATTGTCAGGAAGGACCAGCGGGTCTCACGGTGAATAAAATTATGGCTGCGGTGCCGGTTGCGTCGCACAGCGGTAAGTTAAAAGCAACGCTCACGTACTACGCGTATGCCGATAGAGATCACATGCCAATTCGGCATAAGATCGTTGATTGGGGTGATAATTTGGAAATTCTTGAGTTGACCGGTTGGTACAAGAACCGCCGTGGCAGCATCAACCTTGGTGGGGGGAGCAGTAAGAAGATTTGTGATGATCCTGCGCTCGGATGGGGTGGTGGAAAACAGTGCCAGAGCGAGTTTTTTGAGGAGACGCATACGTATACGTGCAGTAAGGAAAAACTTGCCAAACTCATCGCTGATAAACAGGAGTGCGACAAGAGCAAAGGTATCGTTACCGATTGCGTGAACAATGCACACACCGCCTGTGTGTTTAAACCACGCGTGCAGATTATGGATAACTGGCAGACGTGTAACGGAACATGTCCTGGAAACGGAGGCCTCGGTAATCTTTGCATGAACAACACCGGTGCTGCGGATGAATGCGTGCAGATTCCGCCCGACAAGACTAACCCCTGGACAAGTTTCGCAGGAACGATCGAGGTGTACCCCCCACTGCCATAGGTTTTTCTCGCTTTGTCATTCCGGGCTTGACCCGGAATCCAGAAACGTAAAAAAGACCAAACGGAAATCGTTTGGTCTTTTTGTTGAGTGGAACCCAGCCACCCCTCTTTCATTCCGGCCTCCTTTATTGTCATTCCGGGCCGTGACCCGGAATCCAGAACCGTAAAGCCAAACGATTTCCGTTTGGTCTTTTTAATTTTTCTGGATTCCGGCTCGGAGGCCGGAATGACAGAGGAGAGGGCCGAGAAGACAGCATATTCATCCCCGTCGAGATTTGTGCTACTATAAGCGTATAGTCGTCCCCCCATTGCAATGCCTTTTTTGAGGGAAAAGTCCGCAAAATTTTTTCGCTGGATAAGCGATAACAGACGGCATGTCGTGTGCGCGTGTTTTTCTTTTGTTTTCTTGTTTATTGCTGCACGGCCGGTACAGGCTCTTGGTCCGGTTGTTGTTGCTGCGGCGGGCTACGCCGCTGTAAAGTCCGGAGCAGCAGCTGCAGGAGGAAACTTCATGGGCAGCTTCGTCCTCCTCCTGATAGCGAACATCCTCCAAGTGATCGTGATGGTACTTGGGCAACTAATGCTCGGACTCGTGAGCATTCTCGTGAGCGTTGCGCAGTATAACGACTTCGTGAACGCAGCCGTGGTCACGAACGGTTGGACGATCGTGCGCGATGTCACCAACATGTTTTTTATTTTGGTGCTGCTACTCATCGCATTCGGCACGATGCTCGGCGTCGATCAGTACAGCTATAAAAATAAAAACCTTTCGAGCCTGCTGATCATGGCGGTGCTCGTGAACTTCACGAGAACGATCTGCGGAGTGCTGATCGACTTCGGTCAGGTGGTGATGCTCACGTTCGTCTACGGTTTCAAAGAAGCGGCAGGTGGAAACTTTGCGAACGGTTTGCATCTTACTCAACTTCTTTCGCCGTCAGCATCTGCACTCAAAGATACGCTTAAAGCGATAGGTGAATCTGACCCCCTCAAGTTTTCACTCGGCATCGTTATATCCTCCGTACTCGCAGTGATCGCGCTTGCGGTATCGTGCGGAATTTTGATCGTCCTGTCGCTTTCACTGATCGCACGCATCGTCACTCTGTGGCTGCTGATCGTGCTCTCACCACTCGCGTTTTTTCTTCGCGCGGTGCCGACAAAAGCTGCGTCAGGATACTACGCAGAGTGGTGGAAAAAATTTACCGGGCAAGTCGTCTTCGGTCCGATCATGGCGTTTGTGCTTTGGCTCGCGCTCCTTGTCGCTTCAGGAAATCAGTTAGATAGCGGGTTCACCTCATCGCAAAGCGCGGCAGAAACATTCAGCGCAGGCGTCACGCAATTTGGCGATTTCAATCAAGTGAAAAGTTTCATTGTGATGATCGTCTTGCTCGCGGCAGGATATAAAATGTCATCGCAAATGGCCGCGGAAAGCGGAGGCATGGCACAGAAAGTCGCACAGAAACTCAAAAGAGGAGCAGTGAGTCTCGGGAAGTTCGCGGGCGGTGCTGCAGCGAATGCGGGAATACTTAGCGCAAAAGATCCAGTGACAGGCGAACGTCAAAGTCTCGCTTCGATGGGTCGTGGCTACAAACAAAAGCTCACGGAATCCGGGTTTGGAAGATTTATAGGAATGGACAAAAAATTTACCGAAGCGCGTGAAAAGAAGCGTGACATTGCTAATATTTCGGACCCTGCAAAGCGTCGGGCTGCGGTTGATAGGTTGGCTGCCGAAAAGGCGAAGGAAAACACCAAGAGTACGCAAGAGAACGAGAAGACCATACGCGACGAGAAAGCTTCAAAAGTTGACCGCCAAGCAGCGATGCTTGTGAACGCTGAACGAGGTGCGGATTCAATGAAAAATCTTGGGCCAGAAGGCAAGGCAAAACTTCTCAAAGACGTTATGGGTATTGTTCGGGTTGAGGTGAAAGATGAAAACGGAAATGTAAAAAAGGATGAGGAGGGCAAGCCAATTCTTGCCTATACTGAAAAAGATAAAGATACGGTGAAGCAATTTGACAAAGCGCTCGCTGCGGGCGGAAATCAGGACGCGGCATTTGAAAATGCCGACAAGGCGGCAAGTTGGTTCCGGAGGGCTGGACCAGAAAAACAACTCGCCGCGCTTGAAAGGAAAGGAGAATTTCAGAGTACATACCTGAAAAATATTGACGCGAATCAATTTGAGAAATATTCAGATAAGGATCAACAAAAAATTCTTAAGATGCTTGAAGAGGCAGGAGGTGTTGAGAACGAGAAGAAGATTGATGAGTTAAATAGAGTGGCGACCAACCCTATTGAGCGGGCAACGGTCGATCAAGAACGCAATGAAAAAATGTTGGCAAAAGATCCCAACGCCACAAAACTTCTTGCGGACACGGAGCAATTAGCACGTGCGCATGAGGAAGATTCTGGTGGCGCTAGTGCCGGCGTTGATCTTGATACCGTTAAAAAACAAGCGGCAGATCTTGCAAAACAATATGCGGACATGGGTGGAGATGGAACCGGCAAGATCGCCGAAGAGCTAGCTGCGGTACAGTCTGCAACGAGTCCTATCGCCGCAGCGAATCGTCTTGCTTCTGCAGCGGAGGGTTTAGCACAAGCTATTCAGCGAGGCAATCTCTCACCAGCGGAACGTAATGCGATGAATAAAGCAATCGAACGCGGAAGGACCAGCTTTGGTAATGCTGAAAATGAATTTGGAAGATCGATGGCGCCGCTATCGCCCGATGAAAAGTTTGCAGCAGCTCGTAAGGGTGCCAACAAAACATTAACAGCGATCGATACTCTTGAAAGTGGTCCTTCCGGCACGCTTTCAGAGCAAGCCATAGCAAAACTCAAAGTATTAAAAAATAATCTCAGAAAAATTACCGCGATGAAGAATTCGAGCGCGCTGGATGCTACAATGGAAAAGCAGATTGGAGAGCTGGCAGCACAAATTGCTGAAATAAAAAACTCGATAGAATGAGGTCCGTAGTATTTTATGACCGAACCGGTCTTCACGTTCAAGGAGGACGAGTGGGTACTCCCGGAGCTGGAGACCTTTTTCGCTGCGTCTGAGCGACAGAAAAAATTTGACGAGATCGCGGTGCGACACGAGCTCACTCCCGTACAGACAAACGAATTTTTGAGCGGTGTGCGCATGATTGCGCTCGGAAAAATTTCTGATGATGATCTTGCGAGCTGGCTTGAGGACAACGCAGGGATACCTTTTGAAAAAGCGCTCGATGTGCAAGGTGATGCGTTCGCTGATGTGCTCGCTGATGCTACAGAGCTTCTTGAAGAGCAGCAAAAGATTTACAAAGATCTGCACGCTGATGAATTTCTTCCGCCGCTACCTCCCGCGGTCGATCCGATCGAGGTGATGGCACGGGGGATTGTGGAGAAAAGCGGATACGCGCCGAGTGATCACGTGCTGCGTCGTCGGTTTGAGACGATCGTGACCGCACAGTTGAAAGGTATTCATGATGAAAATGCAACGAAGGAGATGCTTGAGAAGCCGGTGAAAACCGGGGGGTCTGAATTTTCTCCCGAACAGAGCGCTGCGGTTATCGCGTTACTGCACGAAGCCGCTCCAAAGTTACCTGCGCTCAAAGAGGAAGCGATAAAAAATGCAAAGGAGCGAGAAGAGCGAGAGCGCCAAACAAAAGAGAGGTTCCTGCAGAAAACCAAGGAACTCGCCGGCCGATTTGGGCGAAAAGTAAGCCTCGCAGCCTCGCCAACCCCTTCGTCTATTGTCATTCCGGCCTCCGAGCCGGAATCCAGAATCGTAAAAGAAGAAGTGAAAAAACCAGTGGTTGTACCACCACCAAAACCACCGCAACCAGCAACGCCCCCATCTCCTGTCACTCTGCCTGCTCTTTCTTCTGTCATCCCAGCCTCTCCTGCTCCTGTCGTTCCGTCTGTCACTTCTGTCATTCCGGCTACCACTTCTCTTGTCATTCCAGGCTTGACCCGGAACATGTCATTCCGGCCTCCGAGCCGGAATCCAGAAAAAAAAGCCGTACCACCACCAAAACCCGTAACACCTCCATCTGTTATTCCTGCCCCCGCACCAGGACCAAAACCGTTGTCATTCCGCCATCCACTTCTTCAATCACCCCTACCCCTCTATCTTCTGTCATTCCTGCCCCCGAGCCGGAATCCAGAAAAAAAATCGTCCCATCAGCAACCCCATACGATACCGCCGCAGACGAAGCGATCGCCGCATCTGGAATCGTAGTGAAAGATGATGATGAGCGGCGTCGCTTTCGTATGCTTGTGTCGATGTATTTTCGCGATCTCCGTGACGTCCTGGAAACGACGTCGAAACTTACTATGCCGATCGCAAGTGGGGGAATGGGGGTGAGTGACGCAGACGCCGAGAAAGCGATGGTGGTTTTTAAAGAAAAAAATGCGGCGTATCACGCAAAAGATGTGCGTCGTGTCGCAAATGAAAAAGCGGAGTATGTCGCAGTGCGTACAGCGAAGATGATGAACGAAGCCGACGAGCAGCAACAAAAAGAAAAAGCAGCGAACGATAGCGCGTTTGCAAAATTGGTGACGAAAGTAAGTGGCGCTGCACAAACCACGCCACAAAAATCGCTATCAGAAACGCCGCCTGCAGAACCGCGCGTTATCGCAGTAACGTCACCCGCTGCCCCGCAAGAAAAAGCACCAGCACCACCGAATTTACCTGTTGCTCCGATCGCAAAAAATGAACCGCAACCTGTTGCGCCGAAACCAGTAGCAAGCGCGCCCGTGCCCCGCGCGACACCGGCAGCCGCGCCAACAGTAACACCACCAGCGCAAACGATCTCCGACGTAAAATTTACTCCGCGACTAACCGGTCCAGTCGAAGAACTCCGCGCACTCACGCTCAAAGATTTTCGTAGACTCTCTAAAGATCCTCGCGAAGCCACGCTCAAGATTAAAGATAAGATCGATTTGCTCGATGATCTTGGTTTCGAAATAAAAACGCAGGGGATAAAAGCGTGGCAGGACAGCGAGGTGAACAAACTCTACCTCTCCATGCTTCGTGGTGGTCTCGAAGGTAAGCCGATTCTCGATGTTATCGCCGAGCTCGAAAAAAAGCGTGAACCGGCGCTGAATAAGGACGAATTCGCAGCGATAATGGAGCTTAATCGCACGGTGCGCTTCGGATGAAAAGAGGTGTAGATTGTGGTATGCTACATGTAGCGTATGAACAAGTTCACTGTCCCGCAGTTCATCGATGTGGAGGATAAAATCCTCGGACCACTCACCGTTCGACAGTTTCTTTTGATGCTCGCCACGTCGTTTGTCATGTTCATTGAATATAAACTTTTCGATTTCACTGCGTTTCTCGCAACAGGTATTCCAACCATTATGATTGGTGGAATTTTTGCTTTTTTGCGCGTGAACGGTCAGCCGTTTCATTTTTTTTGTTTGAATCTGGTGCAGACCGTGCGCCGCCCGAGCCTTCGATTGTGGGACAAAGAGTACACCGACAGTGAGTTGCGTGAGATCATCAAAGCGCCACCGCCGGCTCCGCCAGTGGTGCGTATTAGAAAAGAACCGCTCGCCGCAACGAAACTCACCGAACTTTCTCTTGTGGTGAACACTGGTGGTGTGTACAACCCTGACGCTGATTGACGCGCATTTCCTTTGCGCGCGTCATCCCGGGCGGGCGTCGCGCGGCGACGGCCGATCCGGGATCCATAGTTCAAACGTATGCCAGAAATGCAATCCAAAAAACTCGCAGGAGCAAAGCCGGGTCCGGCGACCCAGCGGTATTTGGATATCAACGAAATCAAAGAAGATGTCGTCATTATGAAAGATGGCACGATGCGCGCAGTGCTTCTCGTTGCGAGCATCAACTTCGCACTCAAATCAGAGGATGAGCAGAACGCGATTATTTCTGCGTACATCGGTTTTTTAAATGCACTCGAATTTCCACTGCAGATCGTCATCCAATCACGAAAATTGAATATCGATACGTATCTCGAGCGCTTAAAGGAATCTCAAAAAAATCAAACGAACGAATTGTTACGATTTCAGATCGCGGACTACCGAAGTTTCGTGCAAGAACTGGTGACCCTCGGACAGATCATGCAGAAACAATTTTTTGTGGTGGTGCCATACAACCCACTCTCCGACAAAGCAAAAGGATTTTTTTCTCGCTTGTCAGAAGCGTTTACTCCAGCCTTGTCTGTACGACTCGCGGAGTCACGATTTCGTCAGCGTAAGAACGATCTTCAGACGCGCGTCGACCACATCCAGGGGTCGCTCGGGAGCATGGGTCTCAAGGCGGTGCAACTCGATACGCAAAGTCTTATCGAGCTGTACTATCGCGTGTACAACCCTGATTTGTACGACAATGAAAAAATGGTCGATCAGTCCAAAATTCGGGTGACCGAAGAAATCACCACGGTATAATATGGCATTTGAACCAGGAAAAATTGGATCACTCGAACCAGTGAACGTTCCGCAAACACCGCGGAAACTTTCAGGAACGGCACAAAAACGAGTCGTAGAAACTGCAACACTTGCAAAAGAAAAAGAACTGCTCGAAGAGGAACGGATTTATCGCAAGGGCGTTGTCTCCATTAAAGATATCGTCGCGCCTGCAGGTTTTAAAATCGAGCCGACCTATTTAGTGTTGAACGAAAGTTACGTGCGAACGATTTTTGTGGTGACGTATCCGCGTTACATCTCACTCGGTTGGTTCGCACCGATCGTCAACTTGAACTATCCGCTGGATATTGCGATGTTTTTCTATCCAGTGAAACCGGAAGTCATTTTGAAACAACTCAAGAAAAAAGTCGGTACGCTTGAAGCGCAGATTCTTTCTGATAACGAGAAGGGCTCGCCGCGCGATCCGATTCGAGAAACCGCACTTCGCGACATCGAAGAATTGCGCGACTCGCTTTCGCAGGGGACTGAGCATTTTTTCCAGTTCGCGTTGTACGTCACCGTGTACGCGAAAGACAAAAAAGAACTAGACCGACTGTCCGAAGAAGTCGAATCATTGTTCGGTGGGAAGTTGATTTACACGAAGCGAGTATTTTATCAGTCTGAGCAAGGTTTTAACTCGACAGTTCCTCAAGGAAATGACGAGCTAATGATCACGTTCAACATGAACTCCTCGCCGGTCGCATCGTCGTTTCCTTTTATTTCTGCAGATCTCACTTCAGATAACGGTGTGCTGTTCGGAGTGAATCGTCACAATAACAGTTTGATTTTGTTTGATAGGTTTTCGATGCAAAATGCGAATTACATCGTGTTTGCAACATCGGGCGCAGGAAAATCCTACACAGTGAAGCTAGAAATTCTTCGCTCGCTCATGCTCGGCACCGAAGTGATCGTGATCGACCCAGAAATGGAATACAAACATCTTTCTGATGCGGTTGGTGGAACGTACATCAATGTATCGCTCGCTTCAGAAGCGAAGATTAATCCGTTTGATTTGCCACGAGCGATAGGAGAGCAGGTCACGACAGAGGACATTATTCGTAGCGCGGTGATCACCGTGAAAGGATTGCTGCGTATCATGCTCGGTGCTGTCACAGCGCAAGAGGATTCCATTCTTGATCGTGCGCTTCTTGAAACGTACGCAAAAAAAGATATTACTCCTGACTCTGATCTCGCAACAGTTGAACCACCGATCATTCAAGATTTCGTGGATGTGCTCGAGGGTATGGAAGGCACAAAAGATCTCGTTATTCGCCTTAAAAAGTTCACAGAAGGAACGTTTGCGGGGTTGTTCAATTCGCCAACCACTGTCGCGATGAAGAATACACTCGTTACTTTTTCTGTGCGTGACCTTGAAGATGAGCTACGCCCTCTCGGTATTTATGCGATCGTGAACTACATCTGGAACACCGTTCGGTCTGAACGAAAGAAACGTATCTTAGTTATTGACGAAGCGTGGTGGCTGATGCAAAACGAGGACTCTGCGAAGTTCATCTTTGCACTCGTGAAGCGTTGTCGAAAATATTATCTCGGTGTCACGACGATCACGCAGGACGTGAACGACTTCCTTCGCAATACGTACGGTCAGGCGATTGTGACGAACTCCGCCATGCAGTTACTGCTCAAGCAATCACCGGCGGCGATCGATAATATCGCAAAAACGTTTTTGCTCACAGAAGGTGAAAAGTATTTGTTACTTGAGTGTGGCGTCGGTGAAGGAATTTTCTTTGCGGGAAACAAACACGCGGCGATCAAGGTGGTGGCATCATATGCAGAAGATCAAGTAGTCACTACAAATCCACAACAACTTCTTGAAATCGAAGCTGCGAAGAAGGAGTACGAAGCGTCATTGGAAAAATAATTGTCTCCCATGCCTCGCCGCACAAAAATTATTATCGCCGCGATCATCCTCGTACTTTTGTTACTGTTGTTGTTGTTTTTGGGTCGGCACACCACGTCGACTCCCGCAACGAACCAAGCGGTGAACGCGACGAGCGGCACGCCTAATACTTTTTTGTTGAACACTGGTACGACCACCTCGGTGAATACTGCACCGGCTCCAGTGACGCATCCCGTGACGACTCAGGCTCCAAAACCCGCCGCTGAAGCAAACCTCGGTCGACTCGCCGCAGCGTTTGCGGAACGTTATGGTAGCTACTCAAATCTTGACAACGACTTCGCAAATTTGGTGGCCTTGAAAGTATTTATGAGCTCTGGCATGATCGGCCGCACCGACGCCTACATCGCAAAAGAGCAAGGTAAGCCGCCCGCGAAGGAGCACTACGGCATCACCACTCGCGCAATCAATACGACAACAACCGCGTTTGCAGATGCGGATGGTCGAGCGGAGATCAGTGTGAAGACACAACGGCAGGAGTTTGTGGGGAACACACCGAACGGTACGGTGAAGTATCAGGATGTTGATATCGCTTTTGTGAAAGAAGATGGAGTATGGAAGGTGAATTCCGCAACGTGGAAGTGAAACCCGGCGTGATCGATCTCTTTTTTCGCGCGTTATTTCCTCATCACTGCGTCGCGTGTGAAAAAGAAGGCGAGGTGCTCTGCAGCGAATGTTTCGAAGAATTGAAAAGCCCCCGAAAGGGGCTTTTTGCTTGCGCGCTCTGCGGAACAGCGACCCCGCTCGGTGTTGCGTGTGATGCGCGCAAGTGTCGCGCGGCACCACTCGACGGTCTTCTCTCTGTTGCACCGTACAGCGATCGAACGCTACGGCGTTTATTGCAGCTGTGGAAGTACGAAAGGGTCGAAGCTGCAGGACGAACATTGCAGACAATTTTTTCTCTGTTTATTGAGCGCCACCGAGCACTCATGGGTATCGTTGCGCAGGACGCAAAAATTATTCCGGTGCCGCTCGCTTTTTTTCGTCGTGCCACGCGCGGGTTCAATCAATCAGAAGCGCTTGCGCGGTCGTTTGGAAAAGTGATGCATGCGTCGGTTGCGATGAATCTCTTACGTCGAAGTCATGGTCGGCAGTCGCAAGCGGCGATTCAAGATCGTCGCGCAAGAACCGAGAACGTGGTCGGCATTTTTCACGTCACTTCTCGTGTGCGCGAGGGCGGTCGTTACGTTCTGATCGATGACGTGGCGACATCGTCAGCAACATTACAAGAATGCGCAAGAATTTTAAAAAAATCGGGAGCAGGAAGTGTGTGGGGGATTACGCTCCTAAGAGGATGAGCCAATCATTTTCATGAGCGTATCGAGACACGCGGGGAGCGTTTGCCAACCGCTTCCACCGTTCAGATGTCCACCTTTCGGTATCACGATAAGCTCTGCGTGCAACTCCCGTGAGAGTATTTCGGCGTTATCGAAAGAAACGACCTGGTCGTCATCGCCGTGAATGATAGTAAACGAACGCGCTCGAGAAGCGATCGTTGCAAAATGAAAAGCTGGTTCAAAAAAATTGGCCAATTTTTTATTCGGATGAGAAGTGCAGCGTCCAGATACAAGTACGACACCAGACACACGAATTTTTTCTGGCGCAGTTTCTAGATAGCGCAGGATCGCAGAAACACCGAGGCTGTGCCCGACAAGAAAAATTTCATCATTCGCATTTTTTTCTACATGTCTCGCGATCTCCTCGACCCACTCAGCACAAACCGGTTCATCGGGAGTGGGCATTGCAAGCGCGCACGCGTAGACGTGATGTTTTTTGAGTTCACCCATAAGCCAAGGACGCCAACCGCCGTTCGGGCTGCTCCCTAAGCCATGGACGATAAAGACTTTTTTCATAGGGGAAGGTTCTAAGTGTAGATTTTAGCATATGTTGTTTCTATCTGGTATTGAGAACGGCGCGCATAAGGCGCGGTGTTGCAAATACTTATGGATCAGGTATAAGTATCTGGACCGCTGAAAAAGTCTCTTCCGGCAGAAAACGGTTATTTTTTCCGCCCGTATCAGTGCCGCGTCCTCAACGATACTCCATATCGTTTGTGGCGTGTCCCCGATACGGATCGGAAAAAATCCCTCGTTTTCAGCTTCGGAATATACTTTTCCAGAGGTCCCAACCCCAGAATGTTCTGGAGAAATGAGGAAAAATGAGAAGGTCATTCGTCGATCATATCGGTCTTTGCATCGCTGGCGCCATCGTCGTCTCCATCGGTGTTTCACTCTCTGCGTGCTCCAACTCGCCGTCGCTCGCCGGTCAGGCGCTCGAGGAGGATCCGTGCGTGTCGTACTGCATCGCGCGTCGACGCTGCGAGCTCGCGCTCGTGAACGATGACTGCGTGCGTGAGTGCCTCGGCATCCAGAAGCTCACGAACGCGTGCACGAGTACGCTCAAGCGCGTCACTGCGTGCGCCTCAGGAACCTCGATCTGCGAAGGTGGACTCGCCACCGACTGCGTCGAGGCGAGGAGCGACTACCAGCGCTGCGTCGACGAGGCACGCAGCACGAAGTAGTAGCTCACTATTGTCATCCTGACCCCGGATCAGGTCCGGGGGATTCAGGACCCAGAACCGTAAAGCCAAACAATTTTCGTTTGGCCTTTTTTTATTCTGGATTCCGCCATCATTCTTTTGTCATTCCGACCCTTCTTTTTTGTCATTCCGGGCCGTGACCCGGAATCCAGAACGTAAAAAAAGATCAAACAAAATTTGTTTGGTTATTTTGTTCGCATGGATTCCGGCTCGGAGGCCGGAATGACAAGAAGAGGGGTCCGGAATGACAATAGAAGGAAGCTGGAATGACAAAGAGAGCATGCAAGGTTTATTTTTTGAAATCTGCTATAGTGAATGTAGATATGCGTCGACTTATTTCCTACACGGTATTCGCCTCATTGCTTCTCATGACCCTCTCTTTTGCGGGCATGGCATTTTTTGGTATGCCTGGCACTGACATGGGGATGGGACAATGTATGGGGGACGCGTGCAGTTCTTTACCGATGTCGCACGGCAGCGACACTAATTGCCTGGATCATTGCGTGAGATCGGTGTCGCCTGCGGCAACCATGGTCGCGATCGAGTCTATTGCCCTGTTTTTTTCTTTTGTTATTTTTCTCTCTCAGATTTTTTTGTGTGACGCATCGATTGATGATCCGCGAAGACGTTTGCGAGAGGGTATAGGAAAATTTCTTCGTCACAAAAATTTATCGACCGTCATTTTGCGTAATTAAACCGAATCGAATCGCGCGCGATTTTGTTCGGTTTTTATAATTACCAGAGACCATGATATGGACAGTTCAGCGACCTACAAGGTCAAGGGCATGCACTGCGCTTCTTGCGCAGGCATCATCGAGAAGACGCTCAAAAAAACGGACGGGGTGAATTCAGCAGAGGTAAACTACGGCACCGAAACCGCAAAGATTTCGTTTGATGCTGCAAAGATACATCCGCAGCAGATATCAAAAAAAATCGAACCGCTCGGGTACTCATTCATACTTTCACAAGATCATTCCATGCACGCGGGTGTGGATCAATCAAAGCGCGAGAAAATGATGGAAGTTGCAGGCATGCGCACGAAAGTTTTGTCGATTATGCCGCTCGCCGCGATCAGTATCGTCATCATGACATGGGAAATCGTGGCGCAGCTCGGTGCGCTTCCTGCGATTCCTTATTTTTGGAGCGAATTTTTCCATCACCTGATGCCACTCATGGCGACGTACGCGTTGTTCGTCGTGGGAAAACCGTATCTGCTCGGCGTGTATCGTTTTCTCCGCTACGGCAAAGCGAACATGGACACACTCATCGGCATCGGTACGTCGGCGGCGTACCTGTATAGTTTCATCGTGAACGCGTTCGAGGACGCACTCAAACCGTTCATCAACACGGCGCATGTGTATTATGATGTGACGATCGTAGTGATCGCATTTATTTCGCTCGGTAAATATCTTGAGGCTCGTTCAAAAATAAAAACGGGCGATGCGATCGAGAAGTTGCTGAATTTGCAGGAAAAAATCGCGGTGGTTGTGCGCGACGGAAAAGAAATTGCGATCCCCGTCGAGCAAGTTGTTCATGGCGATGTCATCGTTGTGAAACCTGCGGGCCGCATCCCTGTCGACGGCACAGTCACAGAAGGATCGTCGTATGTGGACGAGGCTGTCGTCACTGGTGAGCCGATGCCGGTAAAAAAATCTGTTGGTGATTTCGTGATTTCTGGAACGATGAACACCAGCGGCGCTTTCATGTTCAAAGCGACGAAGGTCGGCGCAGAGACGATGCTTGCGCGTATCATCAAGATGGTCGAAGAAGCGCAGGGGAGCAAGGCGCCGATTCAGGCCCTCGCAGACAAGATCTCCTCGATATTCGTGCCGACAGTGCTCGCTGTTGCTTTTGCCACGCTCGCATTCTGGCTGATCATCGGAACGAGATACCTCGGTTTTTCCCAAGCGTTATCGAGTGGCCTCGTCTCCTTTGTCGGCGTGCTCGTTATCGCTTGTCCGTGCGCGCTCGGTCTTGCGACGCCGACCGCGATCATCGTTGGTGTGGGCAAGGGCGCAAAGGAAGGCATTCTTATTAAAGATGCGGCGATTTTGGAAAAGTTGCACAAGGTTGATACGGTCGTTGTCGACAAGACAGGGACGATCACGAAAGGCAATCCCGAATTGATTTCCATCCGCAACTTGTCGAAGAAGAGCGATGACGAACTTGTTGCAATTCTCGCCTCGCTCGAAAAAAAATCTGAACATCCGATCGCGAACGCCATTGTGAAATATTCCGAGAACAAGCGACTGTCGCTGCGACCTGTCGAAAATTTTGAAGCGATAAAAGGACAAGGATTGCGAGGGATGATCGATGGACACGAATATTACGCCGGGAATGTAAAATTGATGACATCGCTCGGGCGCACATTCGATACCGCAGCTCTTGAGCGCGAGACGCGAGAAGGAAAAACACCGGTGATGCTCGCATCGAAAGATGCTTTGCTCGGCGTATTTTTTGTGGCTGATGCGATCAAACCCGAAGCCAAAGAAGCGATCTCTCGGCTCCACAAACTCGGCATCACTGTGGTGATGCTCACCGGTGACGATCACAACACAGCGAAGTACATCGCAGAGCAGGTCGGTATCGATGAAGTGGTCGCTGGGGTGCTACCCGAAGGGAAGCTCGAAAAGATTAAGACGCTTCAGTCAGGTGGCCATGTTGTTGCGATGGCAGGGGACGGCGTGAACGATGCGCCAGCGCTCGCGCAGGCGGATGTCGGCATCGCGATGGCGACCGGAACGGACGTCGCGATAGAATCTGCTGGCGTCACTCTTCTTCATGGTGATATTTCTAAGCTCGTGAAAGCGATCAAGCTTTCCAAAATAACGATGCGTGGCATTAAACAGAATTTGTTTTGGGCGTTCATCTATAACATCATCGGTATTCCACTTGCTGCGGGGCTGTTCTACCCGATATTTGGTTGGCTGCTGAATCCCGCCTTCGCCGGGCTCGCGATGGCGTTCTCAAGCGTATCGGTTGTCGGCAATTCGCTTCGACTTAAAACGAAGTCGTTGTAGATTCTATGGAAGAAAAAAATAAAACCGTTACTTTTCATGTGACGGGCATGCATTGCAACGCCTGCATTTTGATGACAGAGAGTGAACTGCAGGATCTTCCCCATGTGATGTTTGCGAAATCAAGTTTAGCGACGAACACCATAGAGGTGACCGGTAATTTCGGCGAGAGATCACCGGCGCAGATCGCAGAGGAACTTACGCGTGTTCTCGAAAAAAACGGATACGCACTATCGGTCGACAAGCCGATACAAAAAAAGAATTGGAGCGACTTCAAGTATGCCGTTCCGATCACATTCGCCTTTGTTATCATCTTCCTTGCATTGCAGAAGATCGGTCTGGTCAATCTTGTGACCGCAACAAAAGTCTCCTACGGCACAGCGTTTGTCATCGGTATCATCGCTTCGCTTTCCACGTGCATGGCGGTTGTTGGCGGACTCCTGCTTTCTCTCTCTGCGACGTTCGCAAAAGAAGGTGACAAGGTGAGGCCGCAACTTCTCTTTCATGGCGGGAGAATCGTTTCGTTTTTTTTGCTCGGAGGGGTGATCGGTGCGGTTGGATCAGCGTTCCAACTGCGCGGCGTTGCATCATTGATCCTTGGTCTCGTGATCGGTTTTGTTATGCTCGTGCTCGGGGTCAACCTTCTCGATGTTTTTGATTGGACGAAACGATGGCAGATATCGATGCCGAAGTTCGTCTCGCGACGAGTCACAAGTCTTCATAAGATGAACCATCGGCTGACGCCACTACTCGTCGGCATCGCGACGTTTTTTCTCCCGTGTGGTTTCACGCAATCCATGCAGATTTACACGCTCTCGACTGGAAGTTTTCTGAAAGGAGGACTGACGATGCTTTCATTCGCGCTCGGCACGTTGCCAGTTCTTGCGCTTATCAGTTTCAGTTCGTTCAGCGTGGAGAAAAGTGCGCGCAAAGGTGTGTTCTTCAAGACCGCAGGATTGATCGTTATCTTGTTTGCGCTCTTCAACATCACGAACAGTCTTGTTGCGGCAGGATATCTTCCTCCGCTCTTCAATTTTTAATCAAAAATATATGAAATCAGCTCTCGCAGGATTTGCCATAGTGATCGTACTCGCGCTCGGTGCGTGGGTGTTGTTGCGCGGAGACGGCGCTAAGGTGCAAGCGTCACCAACGAGCGGTGCAAACGTGACGATGGAAAACGGCACGCAGGTGGTACGAATCAAAGTAAAAGGCGGTTATCAGCCAGGAATGAGCGAAGCAAAAACGGGAATTCCGACGGTGTTGCGTTTTGAAACGAACGGCACGTTCGACTGCACGTCGACAATTCGTATCCCGAGTCTCGGCATCACTCAGAGTTTGCCGTCATCAGGGACGACCGATGTTGCGGTAGGAGATCTCAAACCCGGTACGCTCCAAGGCACCTGCGGTATGGGGATGTACCGCTTCAGTGTGCAATCAAAAAGTTGATCAACCATACCTGTCCCTCCGATGCCTGGCACCAGAGAGAGGGACAGGTACTATGGCACTTGTCTCGGCAAGTGGGGGATGATTGACAGAGAAACGATCTGATGCTATATTCATTTCTTCGCTCTTTTTAAGAGCGTCGTCTACTCGACTATTCCAGACAATTTCGTCTGGAAGAACAAGGAGCTCGTCTAGTGCACAAAGAACAAGAAGCGCGTCTGCGTCGGTCTGTTGCGGAGTGGAATCTTTGGCGTCAGAAAAACAGTGGCGCTGCGATCGATTTGCGCGGTGTCGATTTTTCTTCGCTGGATTTGCGTGGAGTTGATCTGAGTGGGGCAGATTTGCGCGGAGCAAAGTTTTGCAAAGCGAAGCTGCGTCAGGCAGACCTTTCGTGTGCGAACCTGTGCGACGTAGATCTGACCGATGCCGATCTCACCGAAGCGGATCTTTCGGATTCAAGCGTCATGAATGCGATCCGTACGGGCGCAAATGTCGACGCGGCGAATTTGTGGGGCACCGGTCTCCCAGGAGACGAGTCTCTGATGCTTGACAAAGACCCCGATACAGAGTAGGGTCTCAGCGAGTTCATTTGATCCCTTGGTTTCTTGCGCAACCGCGGTTGTCGCAAGATTCTGGCGGGTATCCTCCTTAAATGGAGGAGATCTTCCATCATTCAGTCTCCAGGCTGCAGCCTGGTCGCACATGTCAGTTTCCGCCCGCAGCTTCGGCTCCCGGCGAGAAAAAGTGTATGTGCGCGTTGCGAAAGCAACGGACGCGGCGGGAAAGGGTATTCTGAGCAGTGCGCGGACGTTGAACTGATCACCGTCCGCATTTTTTATTGAGACATTACCCAAGCTTTTGCATTTCCCATAAATCATGGAATCTGCCGTGCGCGTTATACAACTCCGCGAACGTACCTTGCTCGATGAGACGTCCATTTTCCAGCACGAAAATGCGATCCATTTCTTTGATAGTGGTGAGTCGGTGAGCGATCACCACGGCGGTGACATCGCGGAAAAAGACGTGGAGTGAGTCGCGGATCCGTTCTTCCGATTCAAGATCGAGATGTGAAGTTGCCTCATCGAGAAAGAGTACGTCCGGTCGTTTGAACACTGCGCGTGCTATACCAACACGTTGACGTTCTCCCCCGGAGAGTTTTACTCCTTTTTCACCGATCACTGTTTCGACACCTTTTGGTAATTTGCTGAGAAAGTCAGTGACGTGCGCGATGTCGAGCGCGCGTTTCAGACGTGCACGATCGCGCCCACCATTTTCTGCGGCGATCGTTACATTTTGACGCAAGGGAAAGTTGAACACCTCAGTTTCTTGCAGCACGACCGCAGCGTGGCGATACCAATCTCGTTTGCGAATTTCTCGTAATGGTAAACCATCCACTACTATATCTCCTTGATAGTCTTCTAATTCTTTGAGTAGTAATTTAAAAAGCGTCGATTTTCCGGCGCCAGAAAGACCAACGAGACCAACACGTTCTCCTCGTCGTATGTTGAATGAGATATTTCGGAGAACTTGTTGGCCAGCGTAGGAGTAGCTGACGTTTTTAAGCGAAATAATTTTCCAATTTTTTGGATACGATTTTGTACCCGGATCGATCACAGGAGTGCGGTTCATCTCCGCGAGTCGACCGATCGCATGGCGCGCCACTTCCAAATCTTGACTCACGTCAGAAAGTTCAGTTGCGGCGTCAGTGAGGCGGTTGAAGTATCCATGAAAGAGCAAGATGAATCCGGTTTCGTATCGCCCGTGCATCACGCCATTTACAATGTAGAGCAATGCGCAGAGTTTGAAGACGATAGAAAGCAGGCTGAGACAAAGGTTTGCGAACTGGAATGAATTCAAGCGTACACGAATTTTTTTGACGGTTCCTTTCGTGTAGTCGCCGATGATGCGTAGGAGCGCTGGTGCCATGGAGAGTACCTTTGCTGTGCGTACGTTGTTGAGCGACTCAAACATTGCGCCGGATACTTTTTCCATTTCCGCATTCACCGCGCGTGCAGCACTGCTACTGCCACGTCGGAAATGCATGGCGAGCGGAGTGTATATGCAGAGAAATCCGAGCGCAGACAACGAAATAAAAGAATCAACTGTGGCGATAATCACGAGTATCCCGATGAGCGAGACGATAATTTCGATAATGTTACCGATCCAAGCGCGTACGTAACGATACACACCATCAGCCGCGCTCGTGATGCGCTGCATTTTGTTGCCGGCGTTTTCTTTTTCATGCCACGCGATGTCGAGCGCGAGGAGTCGTTCCATGCTGCGCGTACGCACGTCGAGCGCGGCACGTTCTCCTACCATGAATCCGTTCGTCTTGGCGAAGAACACCGTGATTTGGCGTAACAGTACAGCGGCGGCCCATGAAGCGAACCACAGGAAGATAGGTAGCGTTGGATCACCGGTGTGCCATGCCGTGAGCGACGTGATTCCCTTGCTCACGGCGTACCATGGCCAGAGCTGCGCGATGTCCCCGATGAGACGCATCGTTGTCGCGAAAGCGAGCTCACCTTTGTACGGTGAAAGATGGCTCCAGAGGTCGCGCATGAGCTGCGGGAGCGGGTAGTTTTGGCGCTCCTCATTTTTTGCGATCGTCTTTTTTGGAATGCGCTTGATCATGGCGTTAGTATAGCAGACGGATATTCCGTTTTATCCACCTTGGAAATGTTGACTAAAGTGCCCGTTCCTTTATCATTCATCGAGTACACTTGTTGTTGTGCATGAGCATGAGGAGGAAAAATGAACGCGTCCGCGGAAAAACTTATCGCCGATGCTGTTTACGAGTCGCTCAACGGGATCATCACTCAGCATCGAACGATTGCGCGTTGTGATGGAAAAAATTCCGTGCGAGTAAAAATTTCTTTCGCAGAAATTCGCAAGAGGGTGAAATCACGACTCGATGGGTTGCGGGGAGGCGTTGATGAGAGCGATGATTCTCTCGCCGAGTACAACGCGGCGGTCAAAGCACTGCGCGTACCGACGTGTGCGAAGCTCAGGGACGTGTGGCTACCAAAAGTCCTTCACGAGTTGGAAAAAGTCTCGGTGACGCACGATGCGATCGAGTTTGACATCGTTGTTCCACCACCGCGAAATCCGCACGCACGCTGATTTACGATGGTATAACCGGCCTTCTTGGCCGGTCTTTTTGTGGCTTGCCATTATGTAGAACGATAAATACATATTGACAAACGATAAACAAGAAATTACTATGAAAGTACTACTCATCTTGAAAAACTTTTTATGAAACGAAGCTCAACGATATTTCTGCAGATAGTAATCGTGGCTCTGGGTATCGGTGCTTTTGCCCTTCTGCTTTGGGAACCCCACATTGAGGGAAGGAACGCGCACGCCACGCTCTTCGAGATGTATTTTAAAGATCCATTCTTGGCGTATGTGTATATCGGATCCATTCCTTTTTTTGCGGCGCTCTATCAAGCATGCAAGTTGCTCGGATACATCGGGCAAAATAAAGTATTCTCACCACGTTCTGTGAAAGCTTTGCGAACTATAAAATACTGCGCGATAATTATCGTTGGTTTTATCGCACCGCTCGAAGCCTACCTGTTTATAGTTCGTCCCGGCGATGACATTGCGGGTGGTGTTTTTATGGGTGTTCTCATTTCCTTTGTCTCTATCGTTGTCGCAACTGTCGCGGCTGTGTTTGAAAAAACTTTACAAAGTGCAGTGGATATAAAGTCTGAGAACGACTTAACGGTATAAGCAAACCACTATGGCGATTACTATTACCATCGACGTCATGTTGGCAAAGCGGAAGATGAGCGTCACTGAACTTGCGGAGAAAGTCGGTATTACAATGGCCAACATTTCCGTTTTGAAAAATGGAAAAGCAAAAGCTGTTCGTTTCTCAACGTTGGAGGCGATTTGCAAAGCTTTGGAGTGTCAGCCAGGAGATATTTTAGAATACAAAAAGGAGTAATACGACAAAGAAACAGCCGTCACCCCGAGGAGGTGACGGCTGTTTCTTTGCGGTGCGGGGTAGTTCAGTACCCCAGACTTCTGTATATGTTAGGGCTTTTTTGGGGGTCTGACGGATGGGCGGATTTGAGGCGTGTGAGTCTCGTCCTTAAATAGTCTCGCTACTAATCGCACGCTCCGAGTGCGTGGTGGCTTTAGATTGGATCGTACGCTCCGATTGCGCCTCTGCCGCGCTCGCGGACTCGCGCGGGCAAAACCCAAAAATTTTCCTTCCTTTCTGATTTAATTCGGCGGGGGGTGTGGGGGGAGCCGACAAAAAATGGAAAGGAAATTCTTGGTTTTGCTTCGCCGCTTCAGTCTCCGATAGGAAATATTATAAAACGGCGGGGATTGCTCCCAAAACCAAGAACGATTTCAAGTTTTTCTTTTGCGGCATTTTTATTTCAGAATTATCCTTTTTTCAGCGGCCCTGCCGGCTCGTACGTTGCAATTATGACACCCGTTGTGGAGATTTTTGAGTCAACTAGTTTAAGGCGCTCCGGTTGTGTTCCTTCGGCGAATAATTTCTTGCCGGTGCCGATAGTGAGGGGATGTGTCCAAATGTGCATTTGGTCTATAAGGTTGTGCTGCAGGAGCGTTTGAATGAGGTTGCCGCTACCCCACACCCACAGATCGGGACCATTTAAAGTTTTAAGTTTTTTTATTTCTGCCACCACGTCTCCCGTAATGAGCACAGAATTGTTCCAGGAAAGTTTAAAGGGTTTATGTGAGACAACATATTTCTTCGTGCCGTTGAACGGCTTTGCTATGAGTTCAATTTCTGGATGATGGGGCCAGTACCCGGCAAATATCTCATAGGTGAGCCTTCCTAAGAGCATCTCAAAAGGAATGGTCATAAACTCCTCGATGATCTTACCCGTTATGTCATCCGCCCAGCCAGACTGCTGCTGCCAACCTCCATACTTGAATCCTTCAGCGGTATCTTCCTTGGAGCTACCGGGAGCTTGCATAACGCCGTCCAAGGTTACAAATGTTGTGGTGATGATTTTCCTCATAAGGATGACACCGATAAGAAATTGTCGTGGCGGAGGGGGTGAGATTCGAACTCACGGTTCCTTTCAGAACGACAGTTTTCAAGACTGTTGCCTTAAACCTCTCGGCCACCCCTCCACGTTGTATCGCCATACTACATTTTTAGCCTTATTTTTGCAAGAAACTGGCGGTGAGAGGAGGTGCTATTGTAATGATTTTTTGTCTTCAAGGATGTTGCGTTGACAGCCGGTAGACATTTCTTCTTCTACCTCGGGCAACGTCAGGAGATTGATCGCTTGTCTCAGGCTAGAGGGTGCGAGGTGCGCATAACGAAGTGTAACCCGCATATCTGAATGTCCAAGAAGTTCCTGGACAATCCGCAATGAAACTCCTCTGGAGACTAATTGTGACGCGAAGGAATGGCGAAGCGTGTGCCACCCGATCTTTCTTATCGCCGCATTCCGTCGATACTTCTCGAGCGCCGTTCTCCCCATTGAATGAGTTAAGTAGTCGCCCTGTGGTCCAGGGAGTACCAACCCACTCTGTTGCCGATACTCCCACAAGACGGGAAAGAGGTCTGGAGCGATAGGTACAAATCTTTTTTTGTTGTTCTTTGGTGCAGTGATTACTCGATTACTAAGAGAGCGTTGAATGGTGATTGTTCGCCGCTCAAAATCAACATCTCCCCACTCCAGTACAATAATTTCTCCGAATCTCATACCTGTTCTTGCGGCGATCATGAGCATGAGATGCCAAGGCATATCTTTTTTTGTTGCAGCAAAGAGTCGATCGGTCTCTTCGGGGGAGAGAAAATCAAATTTAGTAGGAGGGACCTTCATTCTTTTGACGTTTGGCAGCACACCAAGCTCACCCCATTCAACTGCTGACCGCAGACATCGCGTAAGAACATTTAGGGTGTTATTTACACTGTTCGGTGCGAGACCCTGCTTTTGGAGGGAAGCCTTGAACTCTTCTATGGCGCGATTAGTGATCATTGTGAGTTTTCGAGCCCCAAAGAATGGAATGATGTGCACCCGCAGGGCAGACTCTTTGCGCACTCGTTCTTTTGGTGAGCTGTTCGTGAGCACGTACGTATTGAACCACTCCTTACAAAAGACTTCGAAGGTCTTCACCTCCTGAGCAACTGGTGCTGGTTTCGCATGAATCGATTCACCCCGCGCCAATCTTTGTCGCAATACGGCTTCGTATGCCTTAGCACCGGCCCCGGTATTCTCAGGGCTTCGTTGACGGTAACGAATTCCATCGATTTGGAAATCGACCGACCAAGAATTTCTATTCTTATTCCTTCTTGCACTCATAATCTTTCCTCGTCACCGACTCCACGCGGCATGCTTTGAAGTAAGCATCGACATCCTTTTGATGAAATCTGAGTCCTCCTCGTAAGCGATGGAAAGGAATGAGCCTTTGTTGCACAAGACGGTAACAACTGGTTACAGAAAGTCTTAAAGCGGCAGCAAACTCTTTCACATTGAGATACTCATGGATACTCGTATCGTTATTTTTTGTGGAATCGGTGGTCATATTAAGTTGTTAAAGTGCAACGGCTGGAGAGCGGTGATAACAAGTGGTGTCATCTGACCGCTTCTGGTCAACGTTGCTTACTTTAACAGATTATTTTGATGGTTTAAAATTGATTAAAAATCAATTAATTAGTCTTTTGTCTAGTCGCGCACGGTGCGTTGTCCTAATCATAGGTTTTAAACCTATTAAACTAAGATATGAATCTTGTAATCTTTGTTATTTGGCTGAGGTTCGCCTTGGAATGAGTTCTTACTCAACTTTAGGAGGTTGATTTGAATCAAGTTTTCAGTCGGAAGAACCTTTCCATGACGATAGGACGATCAAAACGATGATTTTTCTATCTCTATACCTCTCTACTACCCTCTTCTTAACCCTCTTTTAATCTTCAAAGGCTATAAAAAGATCGTTTCTATCGTTCTATCGTTTTTAGATTTTTTCACCTGAAAAAGGTCTCGGTGGGGAATTCCGGCTCTGATTTCTCGCTCGCGCCCGTGTCCATTTTTAGATCACTTTTATAGAGAGTGATTTCTCTTCCTGCTTGGAACATATGTATGCCCTTTTCCACGAGCGTTGTTTTTAGTTCTTTCAGTTTTTTGGAGAGAACATTCGCTCCCTTCGGCCAACCTCGGTCATCCATGTCTGTCCCTTGTCCTGCGGCAACCTCTTTTAATTTTTCCAACAAAACACTTGCGGTACCGTTCCATACAACTTTCTGTGTTTCCATGAAGAGAACGAGCGCGTCTGCCACTGGGTTTTCCCTGATCGCTTCTTCCGTTTGTGCAGCGATGTTCAGTTTGTAGGCATCAAGAAATTTCTCCTTGCCGTACCCCAAAGCCTCACTGATAGCACAGCCCCAGCGGGTGAAGTCAGCCATCCTGGGAAGCTCGTTGAGCACCAAGGACTCATGTAAGGGTATGGTGCGGCTTAGGAGGTCGAAGATACCACCCAAGATCATCGGTCTCGCTTTTGCAAAGTCATCCCAAAAAACCTTTTCTTCCCTGCGGTTTTCATTTGGAATTCTTTCAAGATTAATGAGAAGCGAGCGCTCGAGAAGGTCTGGCTTTGTGACCATGTTGTTGATCGCATTGAGACCGAGGCAGCGAAGGAATTCATAGATCACGTCCTCATCGTCAGAATATAAGCGACGCTTACTGAACCCATCACCGGTGATCGCGCGACAAAGAGCGTCGGAAGTTGCATCATTGATCGCAGTCACATTATCGAAGGGCGCTAACCAGTGATGTGAGAGAAGTTGTACGAGCTCCTCAGGTCTTTTTGGAAGCGACAGAAGTTCAGGAATAGACGGATCAACAATTTTTCTGATGAGTCGGAATAGTGTGCTCTTTGCCGACCCGCGCTGTCCATTGGGAACGAGGATGGGATGTGGAAATCCTGAAATGAAACAGGAGATCAAGAAAACCAGAAACAGAATTTGATCAGCTTCATTCGTAATGTTTACGAACTCCAGAATTTTCTTTGTGTCCATGCCTGATTGTGGCTCGACCTGTGGTTGCTGATGCGCGTATCGCTGAAACAATATAGGAGGTGCCGCAACGATCTCCCAGCCATTTCCATCTATTCTCACCACGCGCCAGTCCGCATCCGTAAGGTCATACCAAAAGGATCCTTCATACCAAGCCACACGGTTATGAAGCTTGCGCCTTTCTCCATCATAAGAGGCCATGGATTCCAGCATGTTGACGGTTTGCGTTAATACATCTGTTTTTGGTGCGGATCCAGTGTTTTCATAAAACAGATATGACAGCCACCGTTGCATCTGACTGTGCTTACAAGGCCAGATCTCGAAATGGTCGTGGATAGGGATACGAGCGTACGGTTCTCCTGTTTCATTATGGAAAAGGTCAACACCTTTCCTTTTGGCGATTCCAAGGAGATTGTCCGCTCCTGATTCAGAATTTCTTGCTTTCGATGGAACATTTTCTTCAGTTTCCTCTACAGGAAACTTAATCCTTGCGGCCTCTCGCGCGGTGATACTGCTAAAAACCTGTTCTAACTCCTCTTTAGGGAGTGGTGGAGAATTAGTCATATTCCACCGAACAGCCTCCTGCCAGCCAACATTTTTCCACTCAGCTTGAGGAGCGCGTGAAATCACCGCTCCAATGAATTTCGCTGCCGAATCATTACGCGAACCCTCAGTGACACCGTTCGCGATGGATTTTAATGTTCCATTTTTATCGCTCGCCTGACTCAGAAGCAAGATGGCAGGCACCGCGGCAAGATCCTCCGCGTCAGGATGAATAGCCCACTCATACGTTCTTCCATCTGGATATACAGAAGGCGGAATGACTGCGAACCCACCATCAGCACGAAGGTCAATATGAGAATTTCTGCCAAAAAGATCAGTCGCATTTTTCATCGGGCTTCCAGGGTATTTCAGGTAATAGTGAAAGCCTCTCGGTGTTTTCACGGTCGGAGTGGGAGGGATCCGTAATTCATTGATCTTTTCAATGGTTGCACCTGGGTCAACGTCAAGAACAACGAGTCCAGAAATTTTTCCTGTCACCACACCAATCTGTGCTTCGGGCCATTTTTTCCACCAGGTTTTTAACTCATCTTCGCTCGCGATGCGTGTTTGGTGGTCTTTCCAATCAATAAGAGGTTTTTTCTGCGCCTTGTCTGTTCTTCCTTCCTCAAAAGAAAGTCGAACAGGGATTACACTCCAGCCCATTTTTCGGTATTCGAGAGCTGCGGCTAGTATTGTACTGTCCGTCATATGAACGATTAGCTAGCAGCTTTTTTGAAATTACCTACTTTGGGATACACGTTTCCTCGAGTCGAGGCCTGGTGGGTGACCTCTCCACTCACAACACAGCCATTGATGGAGTCGAGATCGAAACGAAGCTGCTCTTGAATGGTGAGCTGACGACCAAGAATAGCCTCCACCAAAGGCAATAGATGCCCTTTCGGATGCAGCACTGGACTGCACCGGAGAGACACGGTGAATTTTTGCCCATCGACAGACTTAGCCTCGAATTGAATCTCAATAAGTTTTTTGTTTGGATCGAATGGATTTTTTATTTCTTCAGGGTTGCCAATAATACATAGGTTGTATCGACCGGTAGGACAAATGCTGTATGTTGGGGCGCTTACGATCATATTGCTTTAGTTAAGTAATAAGGTTAAAATAAAATTATAAACGTGGCTTTTAGAGAGTCTTGCGTTTCGTACAGGATCGCCTTAACGGGCGGTCCTGTTGCGTTTGGGGAAGATTTTTGTGGGGACATATTGTTAGATGAGCTTTTTAGATTCGGCGGGGTAAATAAAAAAGTAGCCTGCGTAATGCAGACTACTCTTTGGGGATGTGACTGAGCGTGACTCACCTTTTTGAAATGTGACTCACTTTTAGGAAATAATTATTTTGATTTGATAATCAAACCACGAGAGTGTTTTAGGATTTTAAATCCAAAACATTCTTTAGTTTTTTTGTTTATTGCCCTGATTGCATCTCGAATCATTTTTTGTATTTTTTTGTGCTCTCCCCACCCTTCAGATTTTGCGCCACCCACCGGTCCTATACCGTTTTCGGTTAGAAATTCTTCGATCTCGTCCCATTCACAGGAAATCTTTTTTAAGTTTGTTCCCGTATACAGAAATTTCGCAACCAATCGTTGAATGCTACGGCTTCTGGCTCGGATTGTGTATCTAGGAAGAGGAGCAATTTTTTCACCGTATTGGAAAAAAGATTGTTTTTCCACATTTTTAAAATCCTTAAACTTAATACGATAGACTTCTTCAACGTCATATTTTTTTGTTACCTCATTTTTTATCTTCTCGGTCTGTATTTGCTTATTCGGTTGACGAAGTATAGTTTTGAGATTTTTTCGTCCCTCGTCGGTTATTGAAACGAGATAATTTTGTGGCGAATTCCAATTTGTTAAAGTAAGTGTCCGAGAAGACGGTGTGGTCGTTTGAGAAAAAATTCTGTTTAAAAAATCATTACGCGAACTTTTTCTAAAAATGTGTACGAAACCAAGCTTGAGAAAATTTAGAAGTTCCTCCTTTAGGGCATTAAATGAGAGGCCTAGCCGTTGTTGAATAACGGAAAATTCTAGACCATCAAATTCATTGGATGGTAAAAAATAGTGTGTTTGAATTGTTGTCTTGGAGTCTGGTGGTATCGCGGTCAATTTGAAAGGTTCTTCGGTCAGATTTTTTACCCTGGACGAGCCATCGGCGTATTCGGCAAGGATTTTGAGGATCCTTTTTGATGTCCGAACTTCATCAACGTTAGTCATAGTTGAGCATTTCTTGCATAGAGAAATTTAGCCTAAAAAATAAAACGTTTCAAGTCATCGTGGCGCGTACTCGTAAAAAATGGCGTTTTTTCCTTTTTAAACACTTAACGGTATACTTCCTTCGTCTAGAACCAAGCTAAACAGGGCAATTTTTGCCTATTTCCGGATAGCGCGCAATAAGCGGCATCCGGTAAACAAACCTCGCACTATCCGTGCTTGGCTTGGGTCTAGACACCACCGGGTGTCGCTTTTTATTTTTATCAAAAGACGGACGTGAGATGTGTGGCCCGTTTTTACTTTTTCCAAACAACAACACGGATTTTTTATGAGAAAACCATCTTTATTAATCAGCACATCTTTACTTAGTCTGCTGGGACTTTTATTTTTTGTTTTTCCGGCATGGGCTGTTACCAAGAGTCAGCTTAGTGCCGCTGTTAAGATCGTTTGTCCCGACAACTACGGCAATTGGTTTAGCGGAACAGGAACAATTATTGACTCCAAGGGAGTCATTTTGACAAATAAGCACGTCGTAACCGATGAGCATGGCGGAACTCTTCGGGCTTGTTTTATTGGATTTACTTCTAGTCCAGAAGAGGAGCCAAATTTTGGTACTGAAGTAAGTCGAAATGTTGCCGAGACAAAATATTTCACCAACGAAAAAGGGCTTGATGCCGCGATTCTTTATATCAAAAATACGGATAATAGAGTTTTTCCTAGCATAAATATTTGGAACAGCAATTCCGCCTCCCTACAATTTGGTGAAAAAATAGAAGTCGTTGGCTTCCCGGGGATCGGCGGAAATACGATCACTTATTCTTCCGGAGATTTTAGTGGATTTGGCAGTAGTAGCGATGGGACAAAAAACTATTTAAAAACAACTGCCGCGATTGAACATGGAAATTCCGGCGGTGCCGCGTACAACTCAAAAGGCGAATTCGTGGGCATCCCTTCGATGGTGATTGCTGGCACATTAAATTCGCTTGGATACCTTTTGTCTGTAAACAGCATCAAGCAATGGTTATTGGGAATACTAGGACAAAATTATTCACAGACAATTCCGCAGCAACCTGTAGTAGTTGAAAAACCTCAGAGAGCATTACAGTCGGACACAAGTCCACCATTTTTAAAATGGTTCGACATCGATTATCAGGTTATTAATGATGACGCTTCGAAACAAAGTCGTATTCGATATACTATACCGTTAACTAAAATTGTTGAGGATAGTGCGGTCAAGAGAATATTTTATTATTTTGGGTCAAGTCCAATAGCTGATCCGGCGGTTGACGGAAAAAAATTGGTCGTTCAGGAGGGGCTTACGAAAGTGGTTATTCCTGAACAATTCTTACTAACTGACCAGACGAAGCAATACTTCATTATTAAATTACAGGATACAGTCGGGAATATTTCCGATGCGATCGTCGCACCTCCTGCCCCTATGCAGTTGGGACGATTAAATCAAATTTATCAAAAAGAAAAATCCATCTACAGAATAACGAATCAACAAATAAAGCAAAAATATTCCGGCCTTTTTCTTAAACAGGGCGGCGCGATTTGGTGGCTTAGTCCGAAAGATGGGGTTCGTTATTTAGTCTATGACCAAAAGATGTCGTTGCGTGATTTTGCTGAACGCATGTCAGGTCTTTTTAATGGCGAATGGAATGGATTCAACGCGAATACTGGCATTTTTTACTCGGACTACATAAAAAAACCTCGGACCGTGTGGGGTCAATTTTTAACGGTTTTTAAAGATGGGGCGGCGGGTCAATCCACAGATGTGGGCTGTGCCCTTGGTTGCTACATCGACCCTCGAAATGGGCAAGAGTATAATTTTAGTTCGATTCAAGAAGGTGGTGATAATTGGATAAATGCAGACGCGAATCTTTTTCATGCCATCGACGCCTTGACTGTCCAAATTAGTAGACAGGAATTGAGCGCCATTGAACCTCTCGGTTCGAATAATTACGTTTGGTATGGGCTCCAATGGTACGTATCCCACAATCAAATGCCATTTTATGGTTTTTCCATTTATGATCCAGGCCTAGCTGCGAATGTTAGGGGTAAAATCTTATTAGATGTCGAATCTCATGGTGAAGCTTGGTACGTAAATCCGGATGATGGAAAAAGGTATTACATGAAAGACGGGTCGGCAGCGTTTGGTTTAATGAGAACTTTCGCGCTAGGTATTTCTGACAAGGATCTTACAAAAATACCAGCTAATGATGATCTTAAAGTTGGCGACAAAAAATTAATTGAAAGAATGAGTGGAAAAATATTATTACAAGTCGAACATGCAGGTGACGCGTGGTATGTGAACCCAGCAAACGGCAAGCGGTATTTCATGGGTAAGCCAGGAGACGCATACAATCTCATGCGCACCCTTGGGCTGGGAATTACAACTAGTGATTTGGAAAAGATTCCGATAGGAATTCTCGACTAGCGGCATAGTAGAAATTAAAAATAATTATGACCAAAGAAGAATACCTCGCGGCAACCGATATTAAGAGTACTAAAGAGGCACAAAAACTTCTTATTGATATACAATTTTTATTTGTATCGGTTTTTGTTTCGTTGATAATTATTAAAAGTTTGATCGGCCGAATCAACGATGGGATATATGGGCTTCTGTCGCTTGTGTATCTCGGTTTATTGGTATTTTTTGTTACTGAGTGCATGCGGGTGATCAAGTTGACCCGACTCGTAACCAAGGCGCAAGCTTTTTGGTCGGTCTTTTTTGCTCCATTTAGTTGGTTTTGGTTTTATCCAGCGCTCACAAGACCACTCAAGATTATTCTTGGAAAAATTGCGCCACCAGAAAAACTTCCGGTCCATCATACAGACGAAGAATTAAAGAAAATAAGGAAGGTTGCTGACAAAAAGTATTGGAAAACTTTCGCGATCGTAACAGCAATTTTTGTTATTTTGCTCGGAGCGGTTTTCGTCTGGATGATGGTTGGGGTCCATGATTACCAAAAAATATCTTCAGATAAGGTCAATGATTTATCGCAAAAAGAACTTGGATATCATTACACTTCTATAGATTCAGGCTTTGAGGCAGACTTTCCAACTGCTCCAACAAGACAAGAACATCGTGAGGGGATGCCGGGGGAGTTGGGAACTAATTATGTAACTTATGAAGCGGATAAAGGCGATTCAATTTATTATGTGATGCATTACAGTTTTGATGATCCAGGCATAGACGAGAAGTCGCCTACTTATAATGTAAAATCGGGACTTGAAGGTTCGGTCAATGGAATGGTCAATGGGATTAAGGGTTCAAAGTTAATAAGCTCAAATTTTTCTTTTTTCTTAGGTCATCAAGCCATTGATTTTGCAGTTGATTCTAATCAAAAAACTGTTGAAGGAACTTTTTTCTTTTATGGTAGAGATGCATATTTCGTGGCAGTTGAATATTCGAACGGAGCTTCTTCGAAGCCAGATCTCGAGGGATTCAAGTCGAGTTTCAAGTTAAGGTGAGATTCCTAATTTTTATTAGGACACTCATGATTAATGGTCGAATTAGAAAATCATTAAATCTTTCTGAGTGGATTAATCGAAATAGTAAGAATTTGCCAACCAAAGAAAATTTATACAATTTTTTTTCGAGTTTAATTTTGCTTTCGATTACTCTTTTTATCGGTAATTATTACGTTGAAAGTAAACAACAAGAAATTCAGCAACGTTATACGAATCTGAGTACCTTGACCAAAAATAGGTATAATTTTATTAATGCTTTCACGGTAGTCGGTCAACGTAGAGTGTATTTTTCAGAAAAATATTATCTAAATTTTGTTGCTGGAGAGACCAGGTCTACTCTAGATCAAACTTGGAGGGAGTACATGACATCTGTTTCTCAGTGGAATGAAACAAACTTATTAAACCCGTTATTTCTCAAGGAATATTTTGGTGAAAAATATCAGAAACAGTATTATGATGATCTGTTGCCAAAGATGGTTGCGTTGCACGAGAAGATGCTTGATATGAGGAATAAAAAAGATTCAAGCCGTGCAGACGAAATAATTGAGAGTGCGAAGCATGAGTTATTTATTTTTAGTGAAAATTTGTTGGTTATCAGCGGGCAACATTAACCCATCCACACGGGACACGGGTGTAAAATGGTAAGGGAACAGTGGTCACTCGCGTTTCCTCGTTAACGAACGCGCAAATTTTATTGGCTAGAAGCTGACTATGCTGCATGTAAAAATTAATTCTACGTTTGTCCTAATCGTTACTTCATTGATATTAATCGGTGCCGGATGTCAAGAAGTCGCTTCACTACAACCGTCAACGACACCAGTAGTTGCAGTTCGGCAATGTGTACTGCCGCTTGAATGGGCTGAGCTACCATCTATTTTTAAAGATTGCCAACTGAAAGAGGTTGAGAATGGCTCAGGGTACACTCAACAGTTGAATCCACAGGGTGCGAACGGACTGTTTGATTATTGCAACACGCTTATTTTTAGGCGCTATTCGACTTTGAAAGGGAATCTCTACACTTATGAAAAGACACGTTACACACACTTCCCGGTTTCGGAAACTGGAGAATATCGGATTTCCGAAGATCTATACGAGGACATCACTAACTCGCGGCCATGCATAGGAGTAGTTGATCGGTTCGGTGGTCTAGGTGATGATGGGCTTTCATCATTGCTGTTTCCCTCAAGAAATTATCGACTCAATCAGGAATTGCCCGGAATAAATGTATTACCGGACGTGGCGGAAAAAATCACGGTTCCTACCACAACCTCAACATCACCTAGACCAGCACCAAAGAATTATTGTTGCAAAACATGCTCGAAAGGAAAAGCATGCGGTAATTCCTGTATCAGTCGAAGCTACACTTGTCATCAACCTCCAGGATGCGCATGTGACGGTTAGAGTGGCCACTACGGGTGCTGTATATAAAACAAGATGCCTGGTGGAAGTATCAACCAAAGTCATCTATGCACGCGAGTTTTTGGAGAACATAAATAAACGCGAATTTCATGAATACACGTATTACCGAGATAAAAATAAAATACGCAGATCACGACTTATGAAAAAGTTTTTATCATTTTTTAACAGTAAAAACTCTCCCGCACCGGAAGTTCTCGAGGAAGAAGAACGTTGCCACCATTACATCGCCGAAGATTCTTGGTTTGAAGTGGACTTTCCTTCCGTAGTTAGGAAGGAGGAAGAGAAACAAGAAGATCCAGAAAGCGGTTGGTCAAAGACTATCTCGTATACAGCGGGGCTCGGTGATTCTTTTTATTCTATAATGCACTACAGTTTTGAGAGCGCGCATGTCGACGAGCGTGATCCACGGTATAACATGAAGGCAGTTCTAGAAGATACATTGAAAGCACTAGTGAGAGACTGCGCGGGTTCTCGATTGGTGAACTCAGGCTTCACTTCCTTTCTTGGTCATCAGGCACTCGATGCTGAACTAAGATCTGATACAACGATATATAAAATCACTTTTTTCTTTAACGGTCGGGATTCATACCTGATCTCTATTACTTACCCACTCCGTGCTCCTGCGAAGCCGACTTTTGAGGAGTTTAAATCAAGTTTCAAGTTTAGAGAAAAAATTCTTTCGAAGTTTCACTTCGTGTGTGAAGAGGCTGGATTTGAAGTGGATTTCCCAGAAGAACCAAAGAAGACAGAAAAGCACGAGGAAGGGATCACTGCCTCAGGTGTCGTAATTTTTTATGAAGCAATTCGCGACCAAGCGACTTTTTCCGTCGTGTACAACAGCTTTGACGATGAAAAAGCCGTAGCATATGATCTTGCATACAACATGGAGGCAAGGTTAGTGGGGTTGGTAACGGGGATGTTGAGTCAGTACCAGGATTCTGAACTACTTAGTGCAGAATACATTTCCTTTCTTGGCTATCCAGCAGTCAACTTCGCAATTAAATTTTCTGTGACGGTAGGCGCGGAGAAATTTTTTTATATCAGCAGAATCACAAATTTTTTTAAGGACCTCCATGCTTATACATTGACGGTGACGTATCCCGTAGATACTCCAGAGCCAAACTTTGCGGAGTTTACGGCGAGTTTTGTTTTTAGAAAAAAAAGCTTATGAAATATCATATTGTTTCGGAAGAGGCAGATTTTGAAGTGGATTTTCCAGAAGAACCAACAAGGACAGAGACGCTTATTGAAGAAAGCGATTCTCCGGGAAGCAGTATTACCTATAGAGCTACAGCATCAGGCGGTCTCGTATTTTATTCCATAAATTGTCACCGGTACGATGCTCAAAAGGAAGCTGACTATAACCTTGCCTACAATACACAGGTGAGATTAGAAGAAATGGTTGTGGGAACGATGAATAAAGGAGATAACGAATTACTCAGTAAAGAATTTATTTCTTTCCTCGACATTCCAGCGATCAAATTTGTGATCAGAAATGCTCTTCAGCTAGGTGAGGAAAGAATATTTTTACTCTTAAACTTTCTAATCTTTTTTAAGGATGGGAACGTGTACGAACTATCCTCCATGCATCTAGAAAGCATGGCGCTAGAACCAAGTTTTGAGGAATTTGCGGCAAGTCTTACGTTGTTGTAAGGTTCCCTGCACGAAGTAGGAGAGTCAGGCGGCAAGGCTACCGACAAGGAACGGTCGACACGCTCGCCGCCATCTCGTCCACCCGCCGCAACCCCGTACCTCCCACATAAGCATCGCCCCGCCCCCCTCGCCGGAACCTCCGCTCTCGACACGAGGGGTCTTTCCGGGGGAGGAGGCGTTGAAGATGTCAGACCATCCCCAAGAAGGAAGACTCCAATGGCAGAGAAGTCGATCAGCGTGGACCACACGGCGGGCAATCCCATCCTCACGGGTTTCGGAGCCCGGTACATCGTGACGTTTGACTCCGTCCTCGCGTGCACGCTCGCAGAGGTATTTGGTGCCGAGGACATCGATGCCGATTTCGTGGATTCCCGCCTGTGGGAATTCCTTGTAAGGAACGGCGTCCGAATCGACGAGCACCAACCTGGCACACCCAGTCCGGCGTCGACGATGCCAAAACTCGTCGATCAAGAACCCGCGTTCGAAACCGGGTCCTTCAACGCTGACGATGTCGATCTCGTCAACTTCGAGCCCGTGGGCAACCGGTCCATCCGAGAAGTCTTTGGCGAGGGACCGGCGACGTGGGCCGATTTGCGGAACCAACTTTGGCTCCTCATCGGTGGCAGTTCTCTCCAGCGTCGCGCCAAACGACCGTAAGCGCGGGGCTCGCGTGGTCGAGTAAGTGCTTCCGACGTGCACTCGCGCGTATCTCCATCGTTCTCAATGCAGACCATGATCGTCGCGACTTCTTCAACTCCCTACCGTAAAACACGGTGGGGAGTTTTCTTTTTGCAGAGAACACGGTCGAGGTGATAGCTGCCAAGAGATCTTTTGTGCAAGGACCCTTCAAGTCGCAGTGAGCAGGGAAGTGGACTCAATTGTAAAGCCACCATTTTTTCCGCGAAGCGTCGTTTCTTGTTTATCTTTAGCAAAAAATTACTACCAAATTTTCATAATTGCGCCAATTAGGGACGATTGCGCTCCCTAATATACGTTGCGAGCCTGGGGAGGAGCGAAATAGGTTCAGTGAACATATCGCGGCGCGTGCACTGATAGAACCGTCTTATATTTGACGATTTTTTTTGCTTGTGCCAAGGTACGCCCCGCAATAAATAAATTTTTTTATGATAGACACCGACATCGAATTTCGAGAGTTACCGCTCAGCACAATCCAAGAAGATGAGCATCAGCCAAGAACAAGCTTCAACACGGATGGGGAGAAGAACCGTCTCCTCGTTTCTTTGAGAACATTGGGTATCCAACAACCTCTCGCTATCGCGAAGACTTCCGAAGGGAAATACACCATCATCGACGGCCATCGGCGTTATCGTTGCGCGAAAGAGTTGGGCGTGCAGAATATTCCCTGTCGAATTTACTCAGCTCTTAGGCCTGGAGAACTTGAGCGCGTGCGCTTCGAGATACAAAACAACCGCCGCCCCTGGAAACCATTGGAGCGTGCGGAAGCGATTTTGAGGATCAAGGCGGCGGCCGGCTACTCATCAAATAAGGAATTAGCCGACTCTCTCTTCATCTCAACTACGCTTGTCAGCAATTCATTGAATCTTGGAAAAGAAAAAGATGATTATAAAATGCTCATGGATCAGTACGGTCTGTCTGAGAGCTATCGTGTCGAATTCGTTAAACTCAAACCAAAGCTGCGTCCGATAAAAGATTTTACGATCAACCAAATCATTCAGACGCTTTTCGAACGGGTGAGTCACAGCGTAATCAGGAGCGCGAAGGATTTCAGGACGGTGGGCCGTATCTTTTTGCGAGCGACCGCAAATAGCGCTCATATTTATGAGTTTTTGTCCGACCCTGACATGACGGTCAAGGCGCTTGAACAAAACACCATTCAGTCAGGATTTTCTTTGTGCATCGAGCAAGTAATCCAAAAATTGAAAGGTAAGGAGAAAACGCACTTCTCCTCCAATGAAAAAGTACTGCTCACTGAGCTGAAAAAACTTCTTGATCACAGCTTTTCCTAACACTCGACAACGAGACTACTAACATCACCATAAAAACATCTATGGAATCTTTATCGATCGCAACACAGGAAAGAATGCAGGGTATCAAAACGGCAGAAGAGATGTCAGTGTTCATGAAAGAACATTTTAGTGTCGATTTGGGGTCCATGATTGAAAAAGAGGTCGGGAGCCGCTTGGCGTTATCTAAAAATGGTATTGAGGCAAAGATACTCGCGTTGAAAACCAAAGGCATGACCACTGGAGGAATCCAGCAGATTTTAAAAGCAGATGGGATTGACGCTTCGCGCACGCAAATTGGACATGCAATAGAGGAAACGCTTCCACAAATGCATGAGTGGGTAACAAGACCACTTGCACGCGTCTATCCGATCGTCTTTCTCGACGGCATGCGTTGCTCCGTGCGCGAGAGTGGCAAAACTGTTGCCAAATGCAGCTATCACGCCTTGGGTGTGAACATGGATGGCGAAAAAGAACTTTTGGGTATATGGATCGCGGATACTGAAGGCGCAAAGTTTTGGATGCAGGTTCTCACTGATTTAAAAAATAGAGGAGTCGAAGATATTTTGATCTGTTGCATCGATGGTCTGAAAGGTTTCTCACAGGCCATAAAGGCTGTTTTTCCGAACGCAACCATACAGCAGTGCGTGAATCACATGATTCGAAGCACTGGCCATTTCGTTAAGGGTCACCGAAAAGAGAAATTTTGTGGCGATTTGAAAGAGGTGTACACCGCTCCAACTGAGGAGGCGGGGCGTGTCGGTCTTACTGACATGATGGAAAAATGGCCAGACTTCAAGCCGTTTTTGGTGCGCTGGGAGAAAGAGTGGTCTGAAATCGCTCCATACTTTGCTTACAGTGCGCCTGTGAGACGATTGATTTACACAACCAATCCCATTGAAAGTCTGCACAGCCAGTTCCGTCGAGAAATTAAGACGGTGAATATTTTTACAAGCGACGAATCCTTGCGTCACCACCTTTGGCTGGCACAGTTGGATATCACAAAAAAATGGACAGGAAAGCCACTTAAAGACTGGGGGGAGATCATTGCACAATTATCTATTATGTATCCCGATCGGTTGGTGCTTTATTGAACTTCAGCTTGAATAGTTTGTAGGATAGAATTAAAGAATGAACGCCGGAGAATCAATAAATCAAATCTGACATCGTGAGTTTGGGAATGCTGACACTACCACGAGTGGGATTCGGACTGGTATCATTGCAGAGTATGAAATTCTTGATCTTGGGAGCTCCTTGCTCTGGTAAAACAACACTGGTTAATTTGATTCGAGAGTCACAACAATTCGCTGTTCCTGTTTTAGAAATGGATGAGGAAATCAGAAAACTCAACGATGGTGAGTGGCCAGAGGATAATGGCCATCAATCCTCATCTAAAATTTATGATACGGTAGCCGGGATGGAAAAGGTTATCTTCTTCACTTCATATCTTCCTGATGAAAGGCTGCACTCAATGACGAAAGATGATTTCAAAATTATTCAATTGCAATGCCCACTCGATATCCTCTTGAAACGGAATGCAGAGCGAATGAAAAACGATCCGACATTAGACAATGAAAGCCTCGGGATAATGGACAACGTCACATGGCAAAGAAAAGTGTTGGATCAGGGAATCGTCAGTATCATGGTTGATGCAAACGTTTCTCTTAAAAACACAGAAAAAGAGATTGTGACTATTTTGAAACGAGAATCGGAATCTTGATGTATGTTGTCTGTGTCTCGATTGCAGTTCTAACATCCTCCACGACCCGGAGCCAACAACGTCCCAGCACATGCTGGGATTTTGTTATATTTTTTGGACGATCAAAAAATCCGATCAATTCTACTACACCAACTTGACATTACCTTTATTTTCTGCTAGAGTATTTCGTTGATCCTTTACATGCTTTTTCGTTTGAAATCAGCGTTTTGCAGCCAAAATAAGGTCTATTTTTGGCCCTAGGCCGCCGCTTTCAAACAAAAAGCAATCTGGGAAACGGGGATTCCCTCCGTTATCAGCAAGCCAGCGGCATCAAAGAAGGAGTCTTGTCATGACGACCAATGTTGTCACGGACGAGCAGCTGGGCATCCTGGCTCGCCGTCAGAACGACCTTTTCCGTCGCGTCCGCGAGGGGACGCTCCCCGTCGAGCGTGTGCTCGGAGGACTGCAGAGCCTGATCGAGGGGGCGTTCGACGCCATCCCCGCCGGGCCCGGCCGCCTCATCGACTGCGACGCCGCGCCGTACATCCCGAACGGATGGAGTGTTGAGTCGCACACGAAGGGCGGCCAGATCGAGTTCGACCCGTCGAAGATCACCCTGTACTTCTCCAAAAGGCAGAAGAACGGCAAGACGATCGTCGGCCACGACCTCCGCAAGGAGCTCAAGGGCAAGCCGGTGCTCAACGCCTGCGTCCTCGACCACCTTCTCGCGAACACGCATCTGATCCCGGATTCGTGGAAGAAGAACGAGAAGGGCGAGACCCTGTACCACTTCTTCTGGGATACGGTGTATCGCGATTCGAACGGCAGCCTGTGCGTCCGCTCCCTGTACTGGCGCGGCGACGGGTGGAACTGGGACTACGGCTGGCTCGACGACGAGTTCGACGGCCAGAACCCCGCGATCCTCGCAAGTTAGGCTTTAGGCCTTGGAACCTTGGGTAGTCCTTTGCCCTTTGATCCTTGGCCCTTAGTCCTTCCGCTCCGTACATTGGGGCCTCGCACGATTTCTGTGCGGGGCCCCGTTTCTTTTTTACAACAATTTTTATACCATGCCTGTAGGTGAGGCGAATATGCAAAAGGTCACGGCTTTTTGCTGCCAAGCCCGACTCACTCTTGCTCGGAACATTTTTGGTCAAGGCTTAGAATGGCGCGGCGGATATGAGTCTTAACATGAAGAAACTTGGCGTGAAACGCTAGGCGATTATAGATCGCGAATACGATACAGCCTGGAGAGCAGCTGCGAGAGCAGGGTCGATGGGCAGTGTACTGGACGGCGTTTTCACGTGAGATCGCGATTCGAACGGCAACCTGTACGTCCGCTACCTGTACTGGAACGGCGACAGGTGGAACTGGAACTACAACTGGCTCGACAACAAGTTCGACGGCCAGAACCCCGCGATCCTCGCTAGTCTCTTCATCGCTCCCTCGAAACAGATTCGGGGGAGCTTTGTTTTATGAGCTGTCCATGCCATCCTCCGAGCATCTTGCCAATCTCTTCGAGCTTTTCAGACAAGACGATATACTTTTTGTTATTAAGCGATTTGGTTTCCCAGAGAACAAGAAGGAGAATTTTCGCTGTATCTAATTTTCGTATGGCTACTCGTACGTAGGGCAGCTTTTCCTGCCGAGGTGTAAAACTGGCCACGCTGGTCATCTCGATGATTTCAATGAAAATACCATCGATCCTCTGGCCGAGCGTGAAGCGGTGGGTTTTGGGGATTGATGGATAGTATTCAAACCAAAGGAGATAGACGCTCTTCAGCTTCTGAAGTAGGGGCAAGAGTTTCGGGGGGGGGG